>JACWAC010000134.1 GCA_014874235.1 Thermoplasmatales archaeon | reverse complement strand
ACAAGAGTGTTATCATCACATAGTGTATAAAATACCGTCAAAAGACAGGAAATTAGACTCAACAATCCCGCAGATAGCCGTACCCACAACTCTTTCGGCTGCCGAATTCTCACACATCGCGGGCTACACGGTGAACGGTGAGAAGAACGGAATCAGAGAGAAAAATCTGGTACCTAGATACATCTTTCTTGACCCGAATGCAACGCTCGAAACTCCAACAACACTCTGTAGATCTACGGGAATAAGGGCTATTGATCACGCAATCGAAGCCACCCTGGGAGACGGCTTCATTGACCTCAGGGTGAATTTCTCGAAGCTCTCAATCGAAAAGATGATTGGGAATCTTGAAGGCAACTGGACGGACAAGAGGCAGGAATGTCAGGTGGCATCCTGGTATTCGTACATGGACGTCTACGATAGCCCGATGGGATACAGTCATCAGATAGGTAAAATAATAGGAGCGAAGTGGAACATACCTCATGGTATGACGTCCTGCATAACTCTCCCCGAGGTCCTGAGATACTATTCGTCTCTTCCAGCCAAAGGTCTGTCAAACCTGGCAGTCTCCCTTACAGGAGAGCAGGACCCCTCAAATGCACTGCAGGCATTAGCAGAGAGGATAGAAGCATTCATAAAGGAAATAGGTCTTGAAAAGAAACTATCCGATTACGGAATCGTGGAGGAAGACCTGACTTTCATCGCCGATAAGCTTGGTCAGAAAGATGAAGCGTTCATGGAACATCTGAGGAACATGCTTTGACGCTTGATTGTTCAATACTCTCAAACTAGAGTTTGTCGAGTTTATCTCGAACAAACAACTCAATGTTTTCCTCAACGGACTCCGACTGTGCCTTCCATATCAATATGTGATTCACTGCAAACAGGGAGGACAGAATCTCGCCTGCATCCATCACAAGGGCATCTGTAACCAGATTCTGTCGGGCAATAGAAACAACCCTCTGAGCGTTCTTCTCCTGGGTGATCTCCTCCTGGGGGACTTCTACTGCCTTGGATGAGACCCTAATTCCATCTATGAATGTCACCACAAGATAGCCTTTCGCCTTTGAAGTTTTCCTTGCTATCGTGTCGGATTCAGATGTCGGCACTAATACTACTCTTTCTGGATTTCTGGATGGCTCGATGTGAATGACGACATCCCTGACGTCTGAAATTTCTCTTAGCACGGTCTTTTCCAGTGAATCGGCCACATCATGAGCTTCTTCTATTGTCATCTTGCTGTTCACCGTTACCACAATCTCCACGAATATAACCGGTCCTGCCCAGCGTGCCTTAATTGATCTGATATCAGTGACCTGATCATTTCTTTTAACAATCTCCGAGATCGTTGGGATCACCCTCTTGTCTTTTGGGAGGTCCATTATTCCTATCACGCTGTCCTTTCCTATCTTGAAAGCGGTGTACAGGATTCCAACTGCAGCTACTCCAATGGCTATGTAATAGAAAATTCCAGCTCCAGTTGCAAAGCTTACAAGGAGTCCTCCTCCTACACCAAGACCGACATAAACATCGGAATAATTGTGGAAACCGTCCGAAACCAGCGAAGGAGAATTAATAGCTTTCCCTCCAGCAATCTTAACGATTCCTGACAGGAAAAGGGGTATAACGGAAACCAACTGAATTATTCCAGATTGGAGATTTGAGAAGGGGGTAACAGACGGAACAGACATCAGGAGATCAACCGCAGTGAAGGCGATAATGACCGCGATGGCAAGAGAGACCAGGTCTTCGATCCTCGACAGACCGTAGGAATATCTCTTGCTGTACTTGCTGTTAGAGACTCTGATGGCGGCAAAGACTGCCACCGTTACGAGGAGATCGGTCAAAATGTGGAAGCTTTCAAAGAGCAGGGCGTAATTCCCGTAGATCAGAGTACCTGCGACTCTGATAAATAAGACGCTAATCTGCAGTATTAATGCGATCGTTATGTATCCGTTTACGGTTAGATTGTTCGAATTTTTTTTCAGAATCGATTAATCTGTTGGGAGATAAAAGTGTTAGCCGTATTAAACTGAACTAAAACTCTGCTTTGACAAAGTCAGAATGATTAGGCCATTCTTGTGTTCTATTGACTTTCTCACACCTTCTATTTCTAGACCATTCCACTCACTTTCCTCGATCCCGTGCGAGGTGCTGATTCGTCTTCCGGAATTGTCGTGTTCATAGATGGATATGAAACCACCATCGCTGAGGTGAGAAATCAGTGATAAGAGAGACTCGTCCCTATCCTTCCAATGATGATAAGAAAATGATGATATGATCGCATCAAACTTGCCTTCGAACGGAATCGATCTGCTGCTGCCTAATTTTAGCTCCACTCTTGAGTTAAGCTTCTTTCTCGAAAGTCTGTTCTTTGCTCTGATTAACATGTGAGGGGACGGGTCTACACCGCAGAATTGGGGGGACTGAAAATTTGCTGCCAGTTTACCTATCACCACTCCGTTCCCACATCCTATATCCAAGAGTCGATTGAATTGCCTCCTCCTCAGGTCGTTGAATATAACGTCATAATATCTGCTAAGAACAACGGACCCGAGTCCATAAAAGAAGGATGCGACTGGTCCGAACCTTTCTTCCCCCTCCAGGTAGAAATCTTCAGTTGTCACAGTTCTCCGCACTTGCTGTTATCCAGGTCTCTCCCCAGTTCCTCATCGAATCTACCACTGCACTCAGAGACTTCCCCTTGTTCGTGAGGGAGTAGGTCACCCTTACCGGTCTTGAATCGCTCACCCTTCGATCCAGTATCTCTTCTTCCTCCAGGAACTTGAGTTTCTCAGAAAGCATTCTGGAGGAAATGCCATCAACTGATTTCTTGAGTTGGTTAAATCCTCTCGAGTCTTCACACAGGTCCCTAAGTATCATGAAAGTCCAGACGTCCCTTAGTATGAAGAGGGTCCTTTCCACCGGACAAGTGGAATTCCTTCTGGTCTCCATGTCGTAATGACTGTGTTGCATAGACCTATATATGAACTAAGTTAATATAATTAACCTACACACTTATCCGGTCTTGATAATACTTAGGACATCTTGGTTGACCATCTTATTTAGTCTATGGAACAAACACACAGACCAAAAAACGATTTATGGTAGACGTGGATTGAAGACCG
>JACWAC010000133.1 GCA_014874235.1 Thermoplasmatales archaeon | reverse complement strand
CCCAGGTAAAGCATGTGGTCTCCCTTTCGTATGTCTGGCTTCAGGCCCAGTCTCATTGATGATGAAAGCTTTGATCGTAGCGGGGAGAAGACCCTGTAGTACTTTCCGCCCCTGTTTGTTACCTGCTCCCCGTATATTGATTTTCCGTCCTTCGACTGGGTGAGCAGGTTTCCCTTGTCCTCAAAAAAATTCGGAACCTGAAGTTCTCGCATCAGACAAACATCTCGAGGTTTCCTTTCCCTAGGGAAGATCTGTTCCTCTGCATGTTCATCTTTTCCACTCCTTTTTCCAGGTCCGATTGAATTATGTGATCTCTTCCTTCTCTTATGGCGAACATGCCGCTCTCTACTACCGATGCTCTGAGATCTGCTCCAGAGAAACCTTCAGTTATCTCTGCGATCCTTTCCAGTCTGACATTTTCAAGATTCATTTTCTTGGTGTGTATCTTGAGTATGTCCCCTCTCCCCCTTTTGTCTGGTATCGGTATCTCTATAATTCTGTCAAATCTGCCCGGTCTAGTCAGCGCCTCATCCAAAGTATCTGGTCTGTTGGTTGCACCTACCAACTTGATATTTCCCAGTGGTTCAAATCCGTCGATCTCTGCCAGCAGTTGCATCAGCGTTCTCTGAACCTCCCTATCTCCGGAGGTCGATGAATCTATTCTTCTGGAACCGATGGCATCAAGTTCATCGATGAAGATGATTGAAGGCGCTTTCTTTCTTGCCAGGTCGAACAACTCCCTAACAAGCCTCGCTCCCTCTCCTATGTACTTTCTTACAAGTTCAGAAGCCACAACTCTGATGAAAGTGGCGTTTGTGCTGTTCGCGACAGCCTTGGCAAGCAGCGTTTTTCCGGTTCCCGGTGCCCCTACTAGAAGAACTCCTGTTGGTGGTTCAATTCCAACCCTTCTAAATATTTCAGGATTTAGGAGTGGCAACTCGACCATTTCTTTTATTTCCTTTACCTGTTTTTCCAGTGCCCCTATATCGTTGAATGTTACTGATGGTTTTTCTGCAATCTCAGCAGCGACTACCGTTGGATCATACGCCTCTGGAATAACAGAAATCACGGAGAGTGTCGCTTTGTTTAGGGCAACTCTCGTACCAACGGTAAGTTTTGAAGTGGGAATGTGTTCCGAAGTGTAAACCAAGAAACTAGGACCAGTTGAACTTCTGATAACTACTCTTCTCTCGTCTATGATGTCCTCGATGGAGCCGATTAGAAGCGGTGGAAGCTTTAGCCTATTCATCTCCTTCTTTAGTCTCTCAACCTCTTCTGTGAGTTTCTTGTTCTCAAGTTCAGCGTACCTCTTTTCTTCCTCTGCAGTTCTGAGTTGCCTGAGAACCTCTTCGACATCGTTATATTCATCTACGTCGTCGTCAGTCTTCGTCTGCCTTCACCAGCCTCTAAAACTATCCTCCTTATATAAATCTAATGTATGTGACCAGATTTGAACTATCAATTCCCCTGTCTGCAGCGAATTCCCGAAATAGATTTTCGTTCATCGCCAAATGGCAAATCGTTTTGCATTAAGATCTAGCATTTCCCGGTCCGATATTTGAGGAGACTGTTCTTCGATCAATGCTTACTGCATAGTACACAACTGCTGCAACGATAAATCCGATGAAATAACTGATGTCTATGCCACCAAGTGATTTGGAAATGATAAAAGTGTAGTTGAAATTGCCAAAGAAGACATTCATGAACGGTATTGATACTATTAGACCTGCACAGTAAGCCAATACACCGTTCCAGTTGACTCTCTTGTCAAACCCGAGTTTCTGTCTCTTTAAGACCAAGAAATCGATTATCAGTATTGCGACCCATGGCGAGATCCAGTAATCTAGGACCAGCAGGAAGTTGTCAAAGAAGTTGTAAAAGTGCGTATAGAATAGTAATGAGAGTGCACCTCCGACGATTGCGACCAGTCCTACGAACACAGTTCTTTTCAATTTTATTCCTCCCACCAGACCTGAAAGAGAAGCAGAGTAAAGGTTCAGCACGTTTGCCGCGATTCCTCCCAGGGCTATCGCAAGAAGGGACAGAGGGTACAAAGGACCTGATACGTTCTTGAGGGATGTTATTGACTGGGTACTAAGCGTGACAAATGAGATTACGAGAGCAATTATTTCAACGAACGTCGTTGAAATGAATGACCCCGCAAAAGTGTGAGAGAATACCTTCTTCAACGAGACATTTTGAGGTAGATATCTAGAGTAGTCAGATGCATAGGGCCCCCAGCTCATTAGATAACTATACGACAGTGCGATCATTCCGAAGAAGGCAGTATCTATTCTTGTTGTGGACAGGGAAAATCCGGAAAAGGTATTGGAGCTCTGGACGCCACTAAAGAACAGGACCTTCAGAAATACGATCAGAAAAAGACCACCGAGTATGTAAGAAAGGATTCTTTCAACCTGGTGAATGAAGTTGTGACCGATGTACGCTACGCCAAAAACAACCAATACGAATATCGGAAGTAGAAGAAGATAGGTTGTACCGAATATCAAATAGAGGGCGGTCACGCTCAGAACATTGTTTATGATAAACCAACCACCGGTGTTTGATAGGTTGATGATACCGAAGAACCGCATAATGAGTCTACCCATTGAGTTAGTGGTTCCCATCATCTGAGGATAACCAGTCTTTGGCCCCATAATAGCTGAGAAACCGACTATCACCGCACCGAGGAAGTTGCCTATGGAGATTGAAATAATAGAGCTTGTAAAATTCATCCCAAAATATAGAGGAAGGAATCCAAGTGCGAAATCCGCGATTGTTAGATTCGCTGCGAACCAGAGGTAGAATAGTGAACGCGGTTTCCCCCGTCTTGCTTCAGTGGGTATCTTTTGTATCCCAATACTTTCAAGAGACACGTTCGAACATATGTTCGTACACTAAATACTTAGTCGTTGAAAATAAACCAAGAACCCGTTGCATATGCACATAGTTTGCCATCTCCGTCAAACACTTCGACCTTAACTACACAGATATTTTTCCCTTTTCTGACTATCTGTCCTACTGCCTTTGCAGGTGACTTGGAGAGGGGTGCCAGGAAGTTGACGTCGAGATTTGTTGTCACTTGATTCTTCTTGCTTATGGACAAGACGGCCGCTCCTCCAGCTATGTCGACCAGCGAGCAGATAACACCACCGTTTACGATATCACCTAGTCTCATG
>JACWAC010000027.1 GCA_014874235.1 Thermoplasmatales archaeon | reverse complement strand
GTAGAGAATTCATGAGGTTATTGGTAATCCTCTATAAGATTTACCAAAGCAATTGAGATTCTTACTGGCTATTTTAACTTCAAGAGACACGCGAATCTGAGTCCGACAATTCATAACTCAAGAAAGGAGTCAGGATATTGAAAACAAAATTCGTGTTTGTCAAGGATTTTAAGTTGATTTGCCGTCCCTCAAGAACAGCAACTTTGTAAAGTCATCATACATAGGAGACCAACACATCTCCGTAGTGTCAAGGCCGGTCAACATCGAGTCAAGATGAAGGAAGGTCTTCCAAAGACGTCATACTGGCAACATTACTACATATATTCATCAAAGTTATTATCTACCTTGACTATACCCCAATGGTAGAGAGGATGGCGAACGTAAAGATTTTTGGAGAAATGAAGGAGATCAGAATAGATGGAAGCAAGAATGGCGAGGTAATCCTAAAACATCTGGGACTGAGCTCAAGTTCGACTATCATACTAAGAGATGGAAAACCTGTTCCAGAGGATACTCTGATTGGTGAAGAAGATGACATAACAGTCATCAAGTCGTTTTCAGGCGGATGAAAAATCCATTCTGTACCTTAGAACCGCAACGATCCCGCCGTACGATTCAACTATTTTTCCCGTTTCCCATAAACTGTGGACAACAAAGAGTTTGCATCCTCCTAGATAGCATTTTTCCATATAGCTGGCTGCGGCGGGACTTCGGAAGAATTTGTCAGAGATCAGCAAAGTTGAGACCGCTCGCATTTCGAGGGCCTTTTCGATTTCCTTCTTTCCATAAGAGGAAATCCCGCCACCTATGCCCTTCAAGAAATCTGTGACGAGTTTGCTCTCTGCACTTCTTCTGAGGTCTACAGTTCCTTCCTGCAACAGTTCCCGAATTCCGTCCTCTTCCGAGCTACCTATCTGCGTATTGATCGGCCTGAACCCGTTTTGGTTAAGGAGCTTGGATGTTGAGTCCCTGAATATAGACGGCCCGATGATGTAGATGTCTGCCTGCTTGTGCTTCTCCATCTTCTCCAGAAATTCGTAGCGGTAAGAGTTTTCTTTGCCTTCATACATTTTACCTGACCCAACTGGAATCCTCCAGAGTAAGTCGTTTTTCGACTCATTGATCCCATATAGAGTGATGTTCTGGTCGTCTGTGGACAGCACCAGTACGGTAGAATTTGTCAGACTGGATGACTCTTCCAGCCTTCGCAGGAATTCATCCCTGTTGGCAGGAAGAATTGAAAGTTGTGAGCCTGGTTCCACGTTGATAGATTGGTGCTCTCCCAGGTAATCTTCAGGACCACCCGCTATCTGACCAAGTATGTGCAATCGGGACGACAGTTCCATGAACTCGATGCCTTCAATTTTGATTGAGACCCTTATCAACTCTCGTTCTGTTTTCTTGTTTCTCAACAGGTCTTCTTTTCTCTCTATTCGCCTCAACACTTCTGCAACCAGAACGTCGCCTGCTTTAAGCAGCAACGAGAGATACCATAGGTCCTCGCCACTCGTTATCTCTATGTTAACCAGATCTACCTGTTCAGCGTATTTCAAATCCTATTCTCTCCACCATTCTCCTGAAGTTGTCTGTGTGACTTCCATTCCAATAAAACTTGTTGCAACTCTTGCAGTAGTAAACCTCCTCCGCATCCTTGTTTACATAGTCCGGCATTTCCCCTCTCTTCTCCGTCTTCTCCAGTAAACGTCCGCAGATGCTGCATAGCTCCATGAAACTATGCCGTGGGGCAGGCAGTTTACCCTTCAGCTCCTTGAGTTGATCGATAGATTTATACGATTTGATCAGCACCGAATTGGCCAGTCGTTCGTGAAGTTGCCTGTCTCTTGTAAGTATCAAGTTGTTTTCTGATATGCTGATAATATATGAATCATCCTTGTCGTTTTCGATGTACTCGACCTCATAACCAATCATCCTCAGATACCTGCAAAGCTTGCCCAGCATACTGTCTGCGATGATCATCTTCGCACGTATACGACTTCGGCACTTTTTATGTTATCTATTATGTCCTTTCCAAAGAGCATTTTCCTGCGCTTCTCATCCTTCGGTTCGTCCATTGGCGATGTGTAGTCAAATCCGTGAATGAATATCTTCTTTGCACCGATGATTGTCCCCATTATCACGCTCCTGTCTCCGTCAGTGAAACCTGCGATGTTTCTGACGTTCCTGAGAGGTATGCTCTGAGTTGTTCCCAAAACCAGCCCTCTCAGTTTAGGAACGTACTCTCTCAACTTTTCTATGTTGTCTCCGTGAGCGTGAACCACCTTTATGCTGTCTTCGTCCTTCATTATCTTGTCCATAGGCCCGTCCAGATCCGTCACTATCATGTCGCATCTTCCGGTGTAATGGTCAAGGGCGGAATCTGCTACTATAACGTAGCCATCCGGACTATTGGATGGGTCCGAAGGACCTATTACGCTAACGACCTTCTCACCGGGAATCTTGCTCCATGAATTTTCTCTGATTAGGTCATTCAGCTCAATGCCTGCCAGGAAATCGCGGTACGGATTGTATCTAAATGCCGCGACGATCTTCCTGTGCAGCTTCACGCTCTGGGCCAAGTTCATCAATTCTTTTCCCGTACCTCCTTCTTAACACAGATATTATTACCCCAAGGATTACACCAAGCGATGTGAGAACGATAGCTACGGCTAAATAATCCGATTTTGCTGCACCGGTCTGGTATGCGAAGATTACAAAGGAGAGCAGTCCCAAAACCGCTGCAAAGAAACTGATGTAGAAGGATGCTGAAAGGATGTACTGCTTGATTGCTTCTCCTCTCTTCCCCTTTTCGAAAATCAGGAATCCTTCAACGATTCGTCCGAGGTCAAATATAAGGATGGCGGATATCGTGAAAGGAACGAGCCTGTAGATAAGGTAGATCAGACCAAGTATCTCCGGTCTAGTGGTAAAGGCAACTTCTAAGCCTATGTAGACTCCATACGCGAACGTGGCCGTCGCTATGAGCAGGGAAAATACTGTAACCCTCGTATTGACAAATTCCTCTAAGAGTTTTGAGAAACCGTCGGTTATTCTCTTAGCCGCAGAATACGCCTTGCTGAGGAAGTATATTCCGATGGCGGTCATAACGGTCATGAACCCGGTTGTAGCTGGGTCCAGACTTCCGAGACCGTAGAGGTAGACCCTCAACACAAGAACAAAGAGGATGGTGATACCGAGCACCAAGAAGGCCACTCCGATCGGCACCAGAACCTTCTTCAGAAACTTCTCTTCCTTTAGGGCCTTGACGATTATGTAATACATCGATTCAATCCGTGGCGCCTGCCTAACGGTTACCCTCTTCATTGCGCGAATCCTTATCCTGCTCTGTATGAGCGGTAGTATGAAGTCGTCCTCAGCGCCGTCTGAAACCATCACAACGTCGGTTGGTTTTATCGTCGAAATGACTTCGTCGATCTGCTTTCCAAGAATTTCATCAGAGAACGTCCCGACATTCTTGTCCCCGCAGATCGTTGCTATCTCAGCAACTTCGCCGGACTTGATGAGAGAGTCGTATGTGGATATAGCAGAAAAGAGGGCATTGGAATCCGAATCTTCAGGGTCCTGTAGCATCAGGGAATTGGCAGCAGATAGATTCGTCTCCCTTCCAATTATTGGAGACTTTATACTTGCTTTTTCTCCAAAATCATTGTCCCTGTCTACACACAGAACTAGTGTCTTGCTCATTTAACTACAAAATACCCCGCACTTTTCTGCCTAACAACTCTTTTGACATACCCCTTGTTCTGTAGCTCTTGAAGAGCATTGGAGATGAGCCCCTTCCCCATAGAGCTTGCCTTCATTATGTCGTCGGCAGTCTTCATTTTGTCCTCGGCAGTAGAGCCAAGTCGTTTGAGAGAGTCATAAACTTTTTGAGCGGGTGGCGTAAGATCGCCCATTTAAATTCACCGTGATAATGCATAGCTATTAAATATAAATACAATTTGTGTAGCGGGCCATTTCCGTCAGTATATATCTTATCCTTTCATACATTGTAGTTGTGACTCTACGACCTACTACGAACTGAAATGTGTTGAAAGCTTTCGCTCTCTATTTAGGTATCGTAAGGAACAAACATAAAATATAGATTGTATGAGGAATAACTTGTTGGATGCTCAAACCTCTTGACCGGAAAATAGAATCGGTACTCTCAGACGCGAAAATTTTTAGAACAATACTGGAAAGGAAGGAGGAATTTTCAAGAAAGAGACTTGCCGGCACGGATGAAAAGTTCTCTGAACTTGTGTTTTGCACACTCACAGCCAACACCTCCGCGGAGATGGGATTGAAGACACAAGAACATTTGGACAAACTCCAGAGTTTTGATGAAAGCAGTCTAAAGAAAGCACTCACTCAGTGTCATTACAGATTTCCGAACACACGAGCCAGATTCATTTCCCTGAACTACGATAAGAGACACCTGCTAAAGGAGATAATGAATTCTGAGGATAGGAGAGACAGGCTCATCGAGACCTACATGGGAATAGGAATGAAGGAGGCATCACACTTTTTACGGAACACCGGATACTTTCAATATCCGATCCTAGACAAACACATACAGAAGTTTCTGTCTAGCTACTATAGCAGAGAAATCAGAATCAAGAGCAGAAAAGACTATGAGAGAGAGGAAAACCTTTTCTTGGATATTTCATCCAAATACGGTCTGGATCCAGGCATAATGGACCTGGTAGTCTGGTACTTGATGACCGGCAAGATTTTGAAGTGATTTGTAACCGAAAGGACATTTTGCACCGCTCACTCCCGAGTGTTGACTTTTCAATCGTCCTTTGAGAGCTCGATTAACGCGCTAACAGTCTCTTCCGGTTTGGTTATCATCGGAAAGTGAGCGGCTTCGATTATCTTGTACTTCCCTTCCACCTTTCCCCACTTGCCTGCAATGATTTCGTTCACATCACTGCCACTCTTAGTACAGAATATGTGAGCGCTCTTTATGCCGTCAAATTTCTCCGTTAGGACTATCGGATCTGTAGCGTATTTCAACGGCCAAGGAGTTGCTAAGGAATGCATCCATACTCTGTCCTCATCTTCAACATCGCTGCCTATCATTTTCAAAACGTCATCGGTGAATGGAATTGCAGTCTGATCCGGTTCAAGTTTTCCGAATTCATCCGGCTGGAAACTCTGCTGGGGGTCCCTCACCTTTTCAGGTCTGAATGTATCCAAGTACAAAATTAACTTGACATTATCTGGCATTCTGTCTGCGACGGACGCGACCACCTTTGCGGCGAAGCTGTGACCAACCAACACTACGTTTTCTAGCTGGTTGTATTTTATAACGTTAATCACGTCGTTGATCGCAGTTTCGATGCCTACCTCGCTTGAAAACAAGTGGACCCTTTCGCCCATTCCTGTGAGAGTGACGGGATAAACAGTATTACCTTCCTTCTCCAATTCTGGCATGATCTTCTTCCATACCCAACCACCAAGCCATGCACCAGGCACTAGGACAAATGTTGTCATCTCGAATCGACCTGTTCTCTTATTTTAATACATATTTATTACTTTGTTCGCTCGTCCGAATAATGCAAATTGAACGGTATGGGCACTTTGAAATCTGTGGTGAAAGGTTCCTGATCTTTGCAGATGAATGATGACGGCAATTTTCAATAGGGCGAAAGAACTTAAGTCTTCTCTGGAGTAGATTTATGAGAGCGACGTTAGCAGTGGGCGGAAATGCACTTCTAGAGAAGTACGACAGGGGGACGGCAGAAGAACAGATCAATCGCGCAGAAATCACTGCGAGGAAAACTTATGAATTTTTCAAGGACAATGAGGTTGTGCTGACCCACGGGAACGGGCCGCAGGTGGGGGCCATACTTTTGCAGAATGAGTTCTCTAGCTCTGTAAGCCCAGAAATGCCCCTAGACGTATGCGGTGCTATGTCACAGGGAAACATCGGATACTTCTTGCAGACATCATTTCAGAAAGTATTCAATGAAATGGGTGTGAACAAGAAGGTTGTAACTCTTGTCACCAGGACAGTCGTAGAAAAAGATGACCCTGCATTCAAGAATCCGACCAAACCCGTTGGTAAGTACTATACCAGAGATGAGGCTAGAATACTCGAGATAAATAACGGTTTCATCATGAAGGAAGATGCTGGTCGCGGGTACAGGAGAGTCGTGCCATCTCCAGTTCCAGTTGATATAGTTGAGATCGAACAAATAAGATACTTGATGAATGACAAGTTCATCCCGATAGCCGTTGGCGGAGGGGGAATCCCAGTAATCAAAACAGACGGTGGTTATTCAGGAGTTGAAGCCGTAATCGACAAGGACCTCGCCTCCTCACTGATAGCAGTAGAATTGGACGTTGATTCATTCATAATACTCACTGCTGTGGATTCTGCCTACATCAACTTCAACAAACCAAACAAACAAAGATTGGAGACCGTCGGAGTCGACGAGATGAGGAAGTTGAAGATTGAAGGTCATTTTGCCGTTGGTAGCATGCTACCGAAGATAGACGCTGCGATCAATTTCGTTGAAAAGACCGGAAGGAAGGCCATAATAACGAACGCGGAAAATATGGCAGCGGCGCTCAAGGGCACTGCCGGAACAATAGTCACCCCCTAGATTTTAGATATTTTCCCATCGTTGAATTTGACCTTGTTGTGGTACTCTAACCAAGCGAGAGTTTCATCGAACTCTCTTCTAGAAATGAAGAGATCATTCTTCCTTGCCAGACAGTTCGTGATCTCGTCTTTCGTCGAGCTGTCATCGGTACAACCGAGAATCAAGTTTCTCATGTCTTCCTTCCGGTTCCACGGGAAAATGAACCATTTCCAGTTGTCGGCTGTTACTTCTTCGGCATAATAGTCAGGTACAATTTCTGCCTTGTTAATGTGGAGAAAAGTCGCACTCTTGAGGATCTTTGGATTCTTTTGCCTTGTGGCATCAATGGCAAGTTTTAGAGATTGGCCCGTATCCGTTATATCATCTACTACCAAAACAGATCTTCCATCTAGGTCCCTGACTATCGGGTATGTGACTGCTGCCTTTCCATCAGGAGTTGCTGTGATTCCCCAGTGTTCCGTTTTCAGAGTAAAAATGTCCTTAATGCTGAGATAGTCGGCAACTATCCGGGCTGGTACGAGACCTCCCCTAATCACTGAAATGACACAGTCGAACTTGAAATCACCTATTTTTTCAACTATAATTTCAGCCCACCTTTCAATTTCTTCCCAGCTAACAACTTTCGAGGGAACCTTTTGAAAGCCCATCATTATCACTTCGAAGTGTTTCTCTCTATATAAGTTATGTCGGACTTAGATAGTTGAATGTTTTTTTGTATCGGAAAAGTAATTCAGAAAAGAGTTTAAGCAGAAATTTCAATAGAGTTCGATGAAGGTAGTCTACGGCATTGATGATGTTGCCGGAGTGAACATGAGCTATTTCCTTGAAAAGAATTTCTCAGTTGACATTATAGGTTTCAAAGAACATCCTATTTACCACGATTTTCCGGAGAGGGATGCAAATGCTAAGAGCGGCGAACTGATAATTATTCCGAGTCAACACAAGAGTCTGAAGAATATCAGAAGTCTCACGGTTCATGCAGCGGGTAATTTTGACACGAACGATTACGGCGGTGCAAAGAACAAGATGACCCTCTACGACGCGAAATTTGCGAGGGGCATTCTGCTCAACATCTACAAGTATGGCAGTGACATGGGATTCGAAGTGACTTACGAAGCGACGCACCACGGCCCTAATTCGGAAAATCCTCTGGTTTTCGTGGAGATTGGTTCCAGTGACTTGGAATACGGAGACAAGGAGATAGGATACATCATGGCGAGGTCTATCTACGAGTCGTTTGACGAGGATGCCGAGATATACTGCGGCTTAGGTGGAATGCACTACTCCAGTAAATTCACAAATATGGCAATCAACGAAGGCATCGCATTTGGTCACATTGCATCAAAGTACAGGTTCGCTTCACTGACCCCAGATTCTCTATCAGAGATGTATAAAAAGACGATTGGTGCTGAAGGATTCCTGATAGAGAACAAGTCCTTTGATTCGCTGCAAAAGAATTCACTGAAGAAGATGCTGGATTCCAGATCACTCAGCTACAGGTTTGTCTAGGTTTCAGAGTGATGCAACTATCAGCGGGAGTATTACAGTAGCTTCCCCTTCTATCAAGACCTGCTTTGCTCTTGGTTTTATTTTCCCCCACGAAACTGCCTCCCTTGGTTGTGCTCCGGAAAGGCTCCCGTCGTATTCTTGGGCGGTGGTAATGTAGATGGCATAATCGAGGCCGCCTCTGAACTGATTCCACCAGATCACATGATGCTTGGAGATCCCGCCTCCGATTATGATTGCGCCCATTTTGCCCTTGGAAGAATTGAACATTATCTCGCTCAGCCGGTGCTCATCTTCAAGTGAGTCTATCGCAAAATCACGATTCATCTCCCAGAACGACCAGAGTTGAGAGCCAAATGAGCCATCTGTATAACCAGGAATGAATACGTCCACTCCATTCTCGTATGCCGAGTTCAGAATTGAACCCTTCTTCATACCCTTCCCGAGATCCCTCAAAATGTCACTAATTGCCCACTTCTTTTTCTTCTCATACTGCCTTGCCAGGAAAGGCATCATCTTTTCCTCGATTATCTTTCCGTAATGATCCTGCGGAATTACAACATTCCCGAGCCTGTACTTCTTTTCCTTCAACAGCTGTCCATCGTTGAGCGTGAAGTCTCCCCTGTAGTAGTTCTTGTAGCATCTTGCGAGATCGTGGTCTACCGTTCCAGCGGTCGTGATGATGTGATTTACACTCTTCGAATTTATGAGATCCACTATTGCCCCCCTCGTTCCCGTTGAAACGATGTCTGCTGTGAAACTTAAAAATGTTTCAACCTTGTTCTTCTTCATCTCTTTAAGAATTTCAACGGCTGCACCTAGCTTGGGCGCTGTAAAGCCGCCAGAGTTAATAAACTGTTCAAGCAGCTCTGAAACTTTCATTCCCTTCTTGATTCTAACATCTTCCACCGGTTTCATCTGAATTCCTCCATTAGTGCCCTTCTCTGGGAATTGCTCTCAAAATATCTCTTTGAGGGCTCGAGTATTTTTGCCAGTGTGAGAGACAGACTCTCCTTCAGATCTGATGGGTGTATCTTGCCCTCTACGAAATCTCTTTCCAAATCTCTGTATGCGTGATATTCCCCTCTTTCTCCGATCTGGATACCGTTGTTGTAGAAGCTGAAAATGACATTCCTGTAAATTTGAATAACTGGATTTCCTTCGACTGTCTTTTCTGGACAGAAGGCGGACCTTAACTTCTTTGAAATTTCTTCCGGAGAATCGTGGATGAATATTGCAGAGTCGGTCTTGCTCTTGCTCATCTTGTTCATTGGATCCATCCTGTTTCCACCTTTGAGTGATGAAATAAGTTGACTGTGAATAGCCACGAACCCTTTCTTTCCGACCTTCTTGTGAATGTCTCTCGCTAACATATGAACGTGTCTTTGGTCCATTCCCCCGAACGCAATGTCCAGGTCCATGTAAAATATGTCGGTCGCCTGCATCATCGGATAGATAAGTTTGGATGAGTCCTTGTCTGCATCCTCTTCGCTCCTTCCCATGATAGGAAGGGCTCTCTTGATCCTAGAGATCGTGAGTGCCTTAGCGACTCTCAGAAGAAGGGCCCAGTAGTCAGAATTTGCAACGAGTTCGGAAGCATATAGGAACTTTACATTGGGTTTTAGCCCGAGTGAGAGAAAGCCTTCCCTCATGTACTCGGCATTCCTTCTGATCTTCTCCAGGTCACCGCCAAACTTGTCATTGACAGCGGCATGCCAGTCCGCGAGAAGGACCCTCATCTCAATACCCGCCTCCTGGGCTATGTTGAGAACGTTAGTCCAGTAAAGACCCGTTCCGATGTGGAGAGGCCCGGATGGCTCAAAACCGCAGTACCCCTTTGCCGTGTCGAGTGCTTTCAATTCATCTGAGGTAATCACTTCCTGAACCACGGACTCCAATCTAGACAGGTCTTTCAGCATAATTCTGGAGACGGTTGCTTTATATCTTCTTTGTCATAACCAGATCGCGTGCCTCTTTCTTAGATCGGCTTCGTTTTCTCCCTTTACGTTCATCAGTTGCGCTACTAGCGAATCCAAGAAGACGTGACAAGAAATTTCAAATAGCGTTCCTAGAGGAGCCAGATCAGAGGACTCGTTCGAACGAAGCACAATGTTGAAATCGCTTGCCTTGTAGATCGAGTTATCGGTTGAGGACGTTATTGATATTATTTTCGCGTTGACTCTCCTGCATATCTGTGCCACTAGTAGTGCCCCCTGTGTTTCTCCAGTTCCAGACAGGAGGATTACGGAGTCTTTTTCTGTGACGACGGGTGCTATTGTCTCTCCGACGAAGTATGCCTGCAGTCCCATCTGGACCAGCCTCATCGCAAACATTCTTCCGACGATGCCCGATCTCCCCACTCCATAGACAAAGATGTTACCGGAGTCGAGGATTATTTGACACACTTTGTCTACACTACCTTCGTCTAACTCTTTGAGATTCTCAAAATTTCTCAAGATGTACTCAAAGGACTCAGTCAGAGTAGTCATCCAATAGCAAGTATTGAAGACTAATTTAACTTATCTTAGTTGAACCCCTAGGAAGGAATTTTTATCTTTTTGTCTTCGTTTCATCTGAATAATTCTACGAAGTCGTACCCCCTCTCTTTTCCGTAGCAATATTTCACTTCCTGGAAACCTTTTTTGAGCTCTTTCACTTCGGGCCGGACATCGTTCCCTTTTAGCGCACTGTCCATTAGGTCTGCAATGTGAGACATCTCGCTCTTTCCCATTCCTATTCTTGTAGCTTCCTGTGTCCCAATTCTGATACCAGATGGATTTTGGGCTTTTGTGTTCGTGTCCCCCGGAATCATGTTCTTGTTCAGAATTATGAAATTCTTCTCGAGTTCCTCTGCAACGTGCCTCCCTCCTCCCTGGTCCTTGACATCTATCAGCAACGTATGGCTCTCTGTGAAACCATTCTTCTCAGCAAGGACCCTGAAACCTCGTGAATACAGCTCTCCTCCCAAGGTCTTTGCATTTTCAATTATCGCAGAAGCGTACGATTCACCAAACTCGATCATTTCGGCCGCCGTGATTCCCAACCCAGCCATCGCACCTATGTGGTGGTTCGAAATTACTCCCGGGAAAACTCCCCGTCTCACCTTTTTCCATTTATCGTCATCAGTATTTCCCACAATCACTCCGTGTTGCGGACCCGGAAATGTCTTGTGAGTACTACCCGAGATTACGTCTGCACCTTCCCTTACCGGATCCTGGAATCTCTTTCCCGCTATCAGTCCCAGCACGTGGGCACCATCATACCACACGGTGCTTCCCACTTCGTCTATCGTGTCCTTCAACTCTTTGATGGGAGCAGGGAACAGGAAAACGGAGAACCCAAACAAGACGACCTTTGGTTTTTCCGCAAGAATTGTTTTTCGTGTTCCATCGATGTCCACTTTCATGTTCTCAGTGTCGAAAGCCATGTTCTTTATGTTGCAGCCTCTCATCCCTACCGCCCCGAATTCCGCTGAGGAGATGTGAGCACCAGAGTCCAGACTCGGAGTCAGTATGGTCTCCCCGGGATGAAGCAAAGCGAAAACCAGAGCCTGATTTGCGTTCGTACCAGAAATCGGACGAACATCGGCCTGTTTGGAGTTGAACAATCTCTTGACCAACTCTTCAACCCGAGTTTCCATCTCATCAACTATCTTGTTTCCCTGATAGTATCTGTGTCCAGGGAGACCCTCCGCATATCTGTTGTTGAAATCAGATATGACCATTTCCTTTGTGAGGGGACTCATCAGATTTTCACTGGCAATTAGTGGAATGGAATTTCTGAACAGTTCGGTGTGCTCAGTTGCCTTCTGTCTTATCCACAGCGCTTCGTTCAGAGAGGAGTTAAATGACATAGACAAACAGTTAAACTGAACTAATAAACATTTACGAACGCAGCTTCAGTGGCCCTTTGGTGCCGCTTTTGAGC
>JACWAC010000132.1 GCA_014874235.1 Thermoplasmatales archaeon | reverse complement strand
ATTTGCAACATCGCCGTTTATCGAAACAACAGCTGCATTCAGTTGTGATATTGGAATTGACAGAGTTTGATTTATCGAATTCGTGATCTGGGCAATTTGATTGGAGGTTACCCCCATCAGGTAAGCTCCATTCCCCTGAATCAAAGTGATTCTGTAACCCGATTCAGGCATCGGATTTCCAGTTGTTTTTGTGATCATGGGAACATAATAGATGACAGAAGCAATCAATGTGGGTGGGGTCGTAGGTCCATTTGAATTTCCGACATTTTCATAAAGGGAAAAATTCACTTTAATAATTCCATCGGAGTATCTCCAGGAATTCACTTGAGCAGACACCACGGTAGTTCCCTGTGGGTTAGATGGATAGAGCTGGATCTCGCTAACGTTCTCCGTAAACGTAAAATTCGCTCCTCCCCTGACCATATAACTGCCTGCAGATGACACTACTGGATATTGCATCCAAACCTGAGTTCCCTGTGCCAGCAGAGTCGTCATCTGTTCCTCTTGAACCGTAGAAATCGTATTTGGCAAAATCTCGTACCCCACGTTCCACCACATACCTGGCTGGTCGTTAGGCATTTCAAAGGAGAAGAGAAGGTAATAACCTGCTGGGGTCAGGGAACTGGAATAAGTCGGAAATGCATCAACTGTTTCATAAGAAGAACTGTTGAGAGTTATGGTAACTTCATAGTATGAAACCGATGGATTCGTAGCGCCAAGATAGTAGGACTCATTTATCAATTGCCCCGGAAAAGCGTTCATAGGTCCAGTCTGGATAGAGCCAAAAGATACAGTTGATAAGTTTGTGAAGGGATCGAATGATCCCTCACTCAATAACCCCTGATGCTCCGAACAACTAACATAATTCTGAACACTCAACAAGGACGAAAAAGCTCCCAAAACTATAACCGTTACCAGTATGAATATCATTACCTTCCTATCAGAGTTCGTATACATCTCCCTTGGCCCCAAAGAAAATGAGGATCGTAGAATATAATTTGGTTTTTATTTCATTACGTAATGACTAATGCTGCTTTAATCTGCAACGAACACAACCTATAGATTCCCACATGGCAGCATTATGCGCAGGGTCTGTTAGAGAAATTCATCAAAGCTTATCTCTTTGCAACGAATTATCGGGAGATTGGAATGGCAGATAGAGATTATTTTATCGGACTGTACTCAAAGATGATTGAAATCAATTCTGTAAATCCTTCCGGTGGGGGTAAGGGAGAAGCACAGAGGGCACAATTTCTCAAAGGTGAGATTTTGGGTTGGAGCAACGAAATAAAATTCGAAGAATACGATGCGGAATCGGACGGAATAAAAAGACCCAACTTGCTATTCCTGTTGGATAGAGGAAGGGAAAAGACAGTGTGGTTTGTAGCACATATGGACACGGTGAGTGAGGGCGATCTGAGTCTGTGGAAATATCCTCCATTCAAGGCAACCATTGAAGGGGACAAGATTTATGGAAGAGGCACCTGCGACAATGGTCAGGGAGGCATATCATCTCTATTTGCACTGAAGTACTTCCTCGGGCATCCAGAAGAAATGAAGAGTAACATAGGAGTCATAATGGTTTCAGACGAGGAAGCAGGGAGCAAGTATGGGATAGATTTTGTCCTTCAGAAGAGAAATTTCACGAAGAATGACAAATTTGTAGTTCCAGATTTTGGAACCCCAGATGGCAGTTCTGTAGAGGTCGCAGAAAAGGGTCTCATTTGGCTAAAGATAACTGTTATAGGGAAACAGTGTCACGCCTCCACTCCAGAGGTTGGAAAGAATGCACACAGGTTTGCACGAGAGTTGGAATCGGCATTGGACAAGAGGCTTCATTCAAAATTCAAAGCAATTGACGATGAATTCACGGTCCCAACTAGCACTTTCGAACCAACCAGGGTTGATCCTGGCACAACATCAATAAACATAATCCCTGGTAAAGAGAGTTTCTATTTCGACATGAGAATTCTTCCTAGGTACTCCATAGATGAGGTATTCAACGAAGTAAAAAGAATAAGCAATCAGTTCACGAAGGAAACGGGGGTGAACGTCTTGCTGGAGTTTGTCAATAAGGCAAATCCTTCTTCCAACACTCCCGGGGGAAAGGAATTCGTTCAGAAATTCATAGACAGCATCAAGAGATTAAGGGGTATAGAAGTCAAAAGAGTTGGAATAGGTGGGGGAACCTGTGGTGCTTTCTTCAGGGACAAGGGCTTCGACACAATCGTGTGGGGAACGCTGGATGAGACGGAGCACATGCCAAACGAGTACGCCAAACTGTCAAACGTTTTTGGAGACGCTGAGGTTTTCATAGATTTCATCAAGAGTGGCCTGACAAATTCCAGCTGATTTTGTATCAGCAAGTAGAGATACAGCATTCTATATTCATGAGTTAGTGGTGTTACACTTCGAGTATCTTCCCCTTGCCACGAATGAATATCACAATTGAAAGTCTAAAAATTAGAAAGTCCTTCAAGTCGCCTATCCATACAGCACAAGCGGAAAATGTTAGATCGATATGGAAAAGGGAGCAGATAGGCAATTACGAAAATTCCTTTGATCCTAGTGGTTCGTGGCCATCTAAGCATTCACATATAAATCGGATACAGGATTTTCCGAGTTCTGTTACATTGAAAACGCTATTCTCCAATCACCTGTGCAACTACCACTTTTTTCTAGGTCTTATGTCAAACTAGACGAAGACTATATGCTGCCACGTTCCCAGGGTCAATTCTCGTTCAGAGAAAGGGAATAGAAAGATCTGGTTTCAGGAGTGAGGCCTTCACATGTGCCCTGCCATTGCCGTCGTGCCACTTCTTCTCGTGTTCATATGCGTAATCTTCAGGAGCGATTCTCCTTAGGACTGAAGGAAAATCTTTCATCAAACCTTCTTCTTACTCAATTGTGGTTAAGGCGGCCGTGGACCCAGGTACAAAGAGGAACATCTCTTCGTCCGTCATTCAAGAGTCCACTAGGATTTACCCGCACTGAACCGTTAAATCAACCATCTCTCCTTCAGATCCTGGTTCAATTGAGATGTCTCGTTTGAATATCTTCATATGGAATTATTAAGGATGTCAAATTTAAATACATTTCCTCTCATTCGAGAGGTAATTAAAGCGCATTAGGACGACACCGGAAGTAATGTAAGGAGAATACCCTTTTAAGCATAAATGT
>JACWAC010000131.1 GCA_014874235.1 Thermoplasmatales archaeon | reverse complement strand
GAACATCGGTGTGCAGGTTGAGGCACAGGTGATGCTCGTATATCCCGGCGACATCAACCTCAAGGAGGCGAGACCCTACATCGATGCGGTGGCAGAACTTGGGATCAGGGTAGTCAATACAGCGAGCTACACGAACGAGAACATTTCCGGAAGGTCCAGCCTGAGGAGGAGCCAGCTTCACTACAATGTCATCAACCAGGTTGATGCAGTCCGCTATTATGTGACTTCCACCTTCCTCAAGGGGAAGGATGAAAGTGCCGGCAAGGACGGCACTGTGAAGTATTTCAGGAGGAACATGCTTCCGGAGGGCGTTCCTGCACTGAAGAGGGTCGGGACGGACGGATACAACGACAGGGCAGTCAGCGTTGCGGATGCTGCGTACTTCTTCCCCCTCATCGGGAGGTCGGTCCTGGAATCCATGCACGTATCTGCGGATCCCGCGGACTGCGTATATTTCCCCTTCTACACCACGCTCCATGCGGCGGTGTTCGGAGGTGTCCCTGCAGACGTGAGGATATTCGACCAGGTGGGCGAGATCCGGGACATCGATTACGACCCGAGGTATATGAAAGCGGGCGAGTACAACGACATCATGCGCAGGATGGACATACCCATTCCCGGTTCAAAGGAGGCAGAGGAAAGGAAGAACTCTCCGAAGATCGACTACAACATAGGGGGTGCGGGTGGCCGCAACACAGGAAATAGAGGCAATCCGACCTATGGCTCTGGGCAGGGAGGATACGGCGCGAATAACGGACCGGCGCAGGGAGGGAGTTCCACAATCTATGGACCGGGAGCGGGTGGATATGCCTCGGGACGGGGAGAGGCACCTGCCGGAGACTCGGATATCCCGGTTCTACCGGAGCTGCTTGTGGGAGACGTTGAGAACCTCTTCGGAGACGATGAGATGGGGAAGATGAACAGGTCCAAGTTTACCTCAAGGGTTACCCTCGCCGTTATCCGTCTCCTGGGCGAGCTATCGGAAATCAGGGGACCCGTCCTGGAGAGGGGGGAGGGATTCAGGGCATGGATAAGCGGCGGCAGCGGAACGGGCAAGAGTACCTTTGGAGCGGACATGGCGGTGGAGGGACAGGCCACAGGTGCCACCGTCATAGTTCCATGCTTCACGAACGACGCCGTGGGAAAGATACTGAAGCTCCTCATCAAGAGGTACGGCAGGGGCAAGGACGTCCTGAACAGGGTCGAATTCGTGATGGCAGGGAACGATTTCACTCCATCCGCTCACCCCATGAACATCATGCATGTGGGTGTGCCGGGGCTGGACGATGACGGATACATCGACCTCATCATGATCAGCGGGTACGCCAACAGGGAGTCCGTATCAGGCGACCCGCTGATGGGGCCGAAGATCGCCCAGCACATGAAGAACTTCATACTCACATACAGGTCCTTCTCCCCCGACTCCACTCTCGTTGACGTGGTGAACGCATTCGACAACCCGGAAAATGCCAAGCTGGCACTGGCAAGGCTGAGCCTCGAGGGACGCGCACCCCGCAACTCTGCAGTCGAGAGCGTGAAGAATGCGCTTGATATGCAGATAAAGAACCCCAGGGGCGACGAATTCGGCTCGCCGAGGAGGTTCGCCGACGGCCTCATGGGCAACGTGTTCCTCAAGAGGATGCTCAACGACAGGGGTGCGAGATACGATTTCGCGGACATGCTGATACCCGGTCAGGGGAAGATCATATTCCTCTACTTCCCCTACCCCGCTGTCTCTGAAGCCAATGCGAAGACGGGCATAGTGGCATTCCTTTCCATGATCTACAGGCTGAAGCTTGCCCTGAACCATTATGGCGGCGATATCACTTTCCCGAATCCGAAGAGCGGCGAACCCCTGACCTACAGGGACGGAAACCTGATCATCATAGCTGACGAGTTCCAGAAGTATTACAACAGGGTGCTGAGGGAGATCGTGGAGCAGGGAAGGAAGGAGGGTATATCCATAGCCCTCCTGACCCAGGACTTCAGGGTAACAGATGCGGACGGAAAAATGATCTATAAGATGCTGAAGCCCAACTTCAACTTCAGGCTGTTCCGTGACGCCAGGAGCGTCGACGACCTCAGGGACATGGGGATAGGCGACAGCTCCAACGCATCGAGCCTGCTCGGGCTGTTTGCGGGATTGAAGAAGGGTGAATACTACTGGGATGAGGTGGGGGTGAGGGAACACAGGGTCTCCACCCTCCACAGGATAAGCGAGCACCAGCAGAAGTTCGTCGACGCCGTTATCAGAGCCGCTTACGACCGCTACAGGGAGATGGATGCAGCGGATGGCAGGGGGAGGCTCAGGATGCTCTCCGACAGCGCTGTGGAAGAGATGGCAGCACCCCTCGAGGAGGACAGGGCATTCAGCGAGCTTTGCGTACTGGAGGCCATGCTCTATCTCGACAATCTGCGGAATTCGAAGGTATCACAGGCAGACGTGAGGGACCTCCATGCAGGGATGTGGGAGGCGGCGAAGCAGATGTCAGCCGTTGTCCCTGACCCGTCCAAGATCTATACGCCGCTGGACGAGAGGAGGGTGGGTGCGGTGATATCCGATCTTATGAGCGTCGGCCACATCGCCAAGTGGGGCGAGAAGGTCAACAACGTGATGGTGTACAGGCTCAGCAAGAACGGCGAGGAAAGGATACGGAACGCCCTGGGGCAGGGCGCATCCGGCGGAGAGGACGATCACAGGGACTATATCATGAAGATCGCGAGGGGCATAATGGAGAGCCACCTCAGGGATTACGAGAACGGGAAGGCTGACGGACGGCCCTACGTCTTCCTCAACCTGAACAACAACGAGGGCCCGGACATCATGGTGAACCTGATGGAATGCCCCTACACTTCCGGCGCCAATAAGATAGATCTGCTCGAGATAGAGGTGGAACTCAGGTATCGGCGCGAGAGGGTGGTAGAGAAGATCAGGAAGCTCCCCAACGGCTGGAACCTGATATTCTACGTTGAGGCGGGCACGGTCGACCAATTCAAGCGCGGGATCAGCGGCATAAGGCAGGACGAACTTCCTGAGTCGGATATTAGGGTACTGGACAGGGTATCCGTCCAGTCCCTGAGCAAGGTCGACCAGACGCTGAGGGAGTTTTACAGGGGGGTTGAGCAGGAGGGAATGTTTAGCGGTGGCAGAGCCGCGAATGCGGAGAACGTGCGAAAATC
>JACWAC010000130.1 GCA_014874235.1 Thermoplasmatales archaeon | reverse complement strand
TCTGACCCCTACTCACAGAGATGGATGCAAATTAAGCGTAATAAACTTTGACTTAATCTAGGTAAAGAATGTTAGTTGAAATAAAACGGTTGGAGATTTGACCCTGGAAAAGACCTTTACAGCACATATTCTCCAATCTTTTTAGGGAACAACACAACACGAGATATGTCTTCAGAGCCGGTCAGGAATCTGACAAATCTCTCTATACCGATGCCAAAACCTGCGGAAGGTGGTAGCCCCCTTTTGGATGCCTCGAGAAGGAGGGAATAGTCCTGCTCGCTCTGCCCCTTCTTGTGAATCCTGCTGATTATTCTATCGTACTGATACTCGCGTTCTCCGCCACTTATTGCTTCTCCGAAGCCATTCGGATATATCAGGTCCATGTCCATCAGTATCCCCTCCTCATCTTCACTCTCCCTGTCGTAGAATTCTCGCTCTTCGAGCGGGATGTCAATAATCCAGAAAGGATCTTTCGCCTCCGAACTCATGACAGACTCAAAGTTCTTGCCATACTCTTTTACCGCTTCCAAGAATTTGACTCTCCTGAAGGGTCTTGCATATCTCTTCAGATGGGGATTCAGGCTACTGGATTCAATCGATCCCTTCACTTTCTCAATTGCGTCGTTTATCATTCCTTCAGCAAGCGCCATGACAAAATCCCTACTCCTGTCTTTCACCTCCAAATCCAGCTGTGTAAACTCAGCGAGATGTCTTCCGGTGCTTTTCCTCTCCAAAGGCTCTAACCTTATGTTAGGTGAAAAGGAGTAGATCCTGTCAAAGTGCACCAGTGCCAGTTGCTTGTGGAATATCATCGACTTGGTCAATCTGTACCTGTGCCCGTAGTAGCTGAGGGTGGGATCGTCCACAGGATGATTCAAGGGATCAGAAATTGGAGAGATGATTACCGGATTTATTTCTAGGAATCCTCTCCTGTCAAGGTATCGCTTCAAGCTACCTCTCACAATGGTGTTGACTCTGGTACCGACGAGAATCTTTTCCCTATCCCTTCGAAAGAAATCGTCGATCAGACTTGCTTCTATCATGACACTCCGAACTCTTTCATCCGAATTACTCTTGGTGCAATTTTAATGAACAAAAGTAGCAAAGATAGTTATATTATTGACTATTTATTAACAATATGAAAGAATTTGATAAAATCGATACGCAAATTGTCGAATACCTAAAAGACCGGGGGAGAGATCGAATCACTGACATAGCGGATGGACTAGAACTCAACAGAGTAACGGTCGCCCAAAGAATAGAGAAATTGGTCAAGTCTGGCATTATCAAAAGATTCACAGTCAAATTGGATTACGAATCCATAGGTCTTGACGTTCTTGCATTTGTGTTCATATCCTTCATGAAGACGGGCAAAACGACTCAGGAGGAACTGGCTCAGACCATTTCGAAACTGGAAGGGGTGGAGGAGGTTCATATTATAGCAGGGGAATTTGATATCATCGCAAAAGTACGTGCAAGAAATCTGAGGGAACTGGGATTAAAAGTAGTGGACAAGATCAGGGGATACCCCGGGGTCGAAACAACGTTTTCTCACCTAGTATTCCAGACAATCAAAGACTAATCAGAAGTTCAAATCTATTCGAGTTATCTCCCCTGAAACTAAGACGGTACCGCTCTTGAAACAAACTCCATAAGCGCCATTGGAAACCTCAGAGGTAGAGAGTAAAGCATGTACAGCAGGGTCTTTGATGGGTAGTCCACATCTCCCACCCTGTTAATTCCAGAAAGGCTTGAACTTACCAGGGGTACCCACAGTCCATAGTATTTCTCAAATCTGTCCATGAGTTTCCTGATCGTGTAGTCCCTCTTCACTTCCGTTCCGAACGAATTCTTCCAGTTCTTTTGATAATCCATTAACACATTGTGTCCACTTTCCATAGCTGCAGTGAGGGCGTTTCCGGAATTTATCGCAGCATAAAGACCACCACCCGTGGTTGCCTTGCTTAGGCCTGCAGAATCCCCGATCAGGAAGCCATTCCCCTTTCCCAAATCTGTGGGTCCAATGGGTATCAGTCCGCCCCTCTTCCTGACCACTCTGTCATTCCCCGCCATCTTCCTTACGAGCTCTTCGCTGTTCAGTCCCGATGCACCGATCTCGACTTCGTTCCCGCTGGGAATTTCCCACGAGAAAAAATCTGGAGTTTTCCTTCTGTCGAGATCGATTTTCACGCTCTCCGATTTTCTGGAAAGATCAAACTGTAGTGAAGCCAAGAGCTTCGGCGCCCTGATTCCCAGGTTTCTTCTCACTGCGCTGGTTGGACCGTCCGCTCCTATAATGTATCTTGCATCTACTCTTTCAAAACCTCTTCTGGATTTCAGGGTCACTACGATTCCCTTCTCTTTTTGATGGAACTCGGTCAGATGAGTCATTAGCGATAGCTCTGCTCCTTCCGATTGCGCCATCGCAGCCAGTTTCTGATCCAGAGCCACCCTGTCTATCACTCGCATCCTCTGGGAATTCAGAGAAAAGGAACCTAAAGGGGTGGAAATTACTGCCGACAGAGGTCGATCGATAACCAAGTCCTCACCAACGATGTCGACGACCCTCTTGTCAACGAGTCCAGAACAGTGGTTGGGGATTCCAATCCTCTCCTTGAGGTCCACCATCTTCACGCTGAATCCCCTTCTGGAGAGTTGATAGGAAACGTTGGACCCTGCAGGTCCAGCGCCTACCACGAGAGCATCGTACACTGAATCCTATCAAAACTTAAGTATTAAAATTGAATGGGCGGCAAAGGTGCAATAATGGCGAGGATGCATACCAGGAAGAGAGGAAGAGCGGGATCAAAGCGTCCAGTCCGGGAAGGTAAGCCCGAATGGGTTACGATGGGCAACGAGGATCTGGATCAACTCATAGTTAAATTGAAGAAGGAAGGTCTCACAAAATCCAAACTGGGCATGGTGCTCAGAGATCAGTATGGCATCCCGAAGGTGAAAGAGATCAGAGGAACGAGAATTTCCAAAATCCTTGAAACGAATGGAGTAAGGGAAAAGGTGCCTGAAGATTTGGCAGCGTTAATTTTGAAGGCCATTAACCTGAACAAGCATCTTGGAATCAATCCCAAGGACCTCAAGAACAGGAGGGGCTTGGAACTGGTGGAAGCAAAGATCAAGAGGCTTAGCGATTACTACAGAAGGAAGAGTAAACTCCCAACGGGGTGGCTGTCTC
>JACWAC010000129.1 GCA_014874235.1 Thermoplasmatales archaeon | reverse complement strand
CTTCCATAACCTTCTGAATATCGCGACTTAACATAATGTCTTTTGCGTATTGAAACCAACAACGGTAGCTGAACCAATAACGGGATTATGTACGGAAATGACCAATAAAGCAACGCCCAGATAATAAAAATTATTTCTGGAGCTAACATGAAAAAAAGCCCCACCGGATTCCTCTCGCTTCCACTCAGAACATATATTGGTAATGTGAGAAAGAAAACAAAGATTATAGAGTCAAGAATTGTCTGATATTCATAACCAGTTAGTGAACTGAATCCGACGTAAAAATCAGTCAACCACAGCACACTTGCGTAGGCACTAACATCTATTGCTAACAAGACTAGAGAGTAATTCCTTGCCCAGTTATTTTTCATATTCACGATGGTCCACTTGATTGATCCGTTATTCCGTCAGTTACTGTAACACCTCCTATAATAGTTTACAATATTTGACCTTTTATTTATATACAGTATCTCCGAAAGGAAATAATTGATTTCTGTAGAGAGTCATCTGGCCGTTTACTATCTCTTTTCTTGTATTGATTGAATCGGGATAGTTATTATTGGATATGTCTTGTATATAGCGTGAAGCAGAGAGCTCCCGGTTTAGCAACGAATTTCGAGGTTAAGAACATAAAGGGATACTATGTAAGAACTGTCACAAGGTTCGGGAACAGCGCAAAGATAGACTGCCCAAGGGATACCCTAGCAAGACGGTTTACATAATTGTTGCATCGACAGGAATCGACTTCTTTATTCAATAACTTGAGTAGACAATACTTTCATATGAATGATGTGGGGTTTTTGATTAGAGAATCCGTTACAATTGGTTCTTACATATACGATTATTATGGTTGTAAACGTAGGAAAATGGCTGAAATCGTCTTTAAAGCGAACCATATAGGGGATGGGCCCGGCCGGATTCGAACCGGCGGTCTCCGCCTTGTAAGGGCGACGTCATAGCCGCTAGACCACGAGCCCTCGATCTGAAGTTGTGAAGGATAATTAACGTTACCTATCGCAGCGGTGCTTCAGAGGATCGGAAGAAGATTGTTTATCTCCCAGTCCGTCACGTACGAACGGAACTCGTCCCATTCCTTCTGCTTAATGTAGAGGAAATTGTTGTAGATGTGTTCTCCCAGCACTCCCTTCATGAACTCGCTTGCCCTGAGGTGATGGAGCGCTTCTCCCAGTGATTCCGGAAGTGAACCTATACCCATCGAGTCCCTCTGCTTCTGGGAGATGTGGAAGATGTCAAGCTCGGTCGGTTCCGGACATTCCTTCTTCTTCTCTATTCCATCCAGGCCGGCCGCGAGTATTGTCGCAAACTGAAGGTACGGGTTGCCTGCCGAATCCGGTGCCCTAAACTCGAATCGTTTCTTCACCTTGTCCCCAGCAGGGAGTCTGATGAGGGCCGATCTGTTCTTTGTTCCCCACGCTATGTATACGGGTGCTTCGTACCCCGGTACGAGACGCTTGTAGGAATTAACCCATGACGCAAACACCGGAGAGAGTTCAACAGCGTGGGAAAGGACACCAGCAAGATAGTGATAAGCCATCTCCGACAACCCATTCTTGTCCTTCTCGTCCCAGAAGAAGTTGTTGTCTTCTGACGGTGTCATAAGGCTCTGATGTATGTGCATCCCTGTCCCGTTTATACCAAAGAACGGTTTGGGCATGAAAGTTGCATAGAGCCCAAACTTCGCAGCAACCGTCTTGATCGCAGTTCTCATGGTGATTATCCTATCGGCCATGTCAAGGGCTGGTGCATACCTGAGATCTATCTCGTGCTGTCCTGGGGACACTTCATGGTGTGCGGCTTCGGGCATGTATCCCAGGAAATCAAGATAGTTCAAAATCTCCTTCTTAACTATCTCTCCCTTGTCAAGGGGGCCAAATGTGAAGTACCCCCCCGTATCGTGTGGCACATATTTCCCGTCCTTCTGCTCAAGGAGGAAGAATTCGAACTCTGGACCCACGAAAAACTGCATGTTCTTCTTCTGTATCCTCTCGAGCTGTTTCTGTAGGATGTACCTGGGGTCTCCCAAAAAGGGAGTTCCATCCGGTCTCGTTATTGAACAGACAAATCTTGCCGCCTTCCCCCCATCCGTTGCCCAGGGGAGAATCTCAAAGGAGTTGTAATCGGGGAATGCCCGCATGTCGCTCTCTTCTATCGTTGCATATCCGAGCACGGATGAACCATCAAAGAGTACTCCCTCTTCGAGAATTTTTTCGAGCCTGTTTCTGGGGAGCATAACGGACTTTGGTGTACCACGGATATCCGTGAACTGGAAATAGAAATATTTCAAATCCTTCTGGTCTGAAATTTTGATAATTTCTTGCGCGTCAAATACCATGAAATGCCAATGCCTTCACGATTTAAGTTTTTGCTCAAGTCTGTTTGGAATATCGACCGAATCTCTTACCTGCTGATGTGCATTGAACTGTTATCAGCATCAAAGGTCTAATATCCTGAAATTCATTTAAACTTGTGAAAGCTATTCTGATAAGACAACCCGGAGGTCTTGAAAATACCAAGTTGGAAGAAGCTGAGAAACCAAAGAGTTCGGTGGTTGTGAAGGTGGTATACGCCGGTCTGAATCCGGTCGATATCAATGTGATACTTGGCAAGGTTAACTACAACATAACTCCTTATCCCCACATACCGGGGGCAGAGTTTGTAGGGATTGTCGAGAGCATATCATCTTCTAAGAAATTCAAGGTGGGGGATAGAGTTGTGGTCTATCCCAGAATCTATGATGGAACTTGTGAAAGGTGCAGAGCTGGCATGGAAGAATTGTGCAGGAATGGAGGAGTCGTTGGGGTTGGGTCTAATGGAGGTTTTTCAGAATTCATCGGTACAGATGAGGCACACCTTGAGGCCCTTCCCGATTCCCTGAGTTTTGAGGATGCAGTTTCCATCCCAGTTGGTGGCCTTACGGCATTCCACGCTCTCAAGCGCGCAGCACTCCAGGGCGGTGAAAGACTACTCGTTATCGGAGCATCCGGGAATACTGGATGGTACTCTGTAGTTCTTGGAAAATTGATGGGTGCAAAGGTCTACTTTGTTTCAAGGAAGAAATGGGTAGCAGAAACAGGGGCCACTGAATGGAACAAAGAAAGAGTGGACGTAGTAGTGAATTCTCTTGGCACCGAGGCCTGGGAGGGATATATTGAGTACCTGGATACCAATGGAAGAATTGTTACGTTCGGAACGCTGACGGGAAGAGAAGCTAAATTGAACTTGGCCCATCTCTATAC
>JACWAC010000026.1 GCA_014874235.1 Thermoplasmatales archaeon | reverse complement strand
GAGTAGATTATTAAACAGTAAAAGTAAACTATTATTTACTTCATATTATAGCATGTACAATGAATGAAGGTGATAAGTCTTGACACCAAATTTCGAAGAGAAAAGAGCTGCAAACAAGAATAAATCTTGTATGCTGGAATATGGAGGCGCATTGGTCTGCGTGGACCCGGCCTTGCCGACTCTTGGCACAATAGGGAAAAAATACACCATGATGATTATAGGAGTGATTGGAAACAAGGGAAACAAGAAGAACTTTAACGAGATAGTCAACGATATTCCCTTTTCCAGCAGGACAATTATATCCAAAAGGCTAAAGGAAATGCAACGGCAAGGAATAATTGAGAAATTAAATTACAATGCGAGGATAAGTTATTCCTTAACACCGCTGGGAGTGAAGCTTCGCAATTCCCTTGTGCCCTTGCTGAGAATACTGGAATCTCCACAAGAACAGTAGGTGATCATGAATCAAGTTTCCTCAAGTTCTTATACGCTTCTGACTTTAAACTGCTTCCATAATACAGAATTATTATGAGTCCGAAAGCGTCTATTTAGCTCTAGTTATCGGTATAAAGCAATCACTACCCAAATCAGAATGGCAATAAAGGATTGAAAGGGGACAATAAAAGCATTTTTTAATTGCTTCAATATATTCAAATATCATGGATTAATGTTCAAAGTACTTTAAGGAGGTTATCTGAAACGACTGGAAAAAAGACGGAATATCTGATCGAAGAAGGAATCTGCACTGCCGAATCTATTTCGGATTCAAAAAAGCTTGCGGAACAAATGGAGAAAGAAGAAGTTTTTAATAGAATACTTAGTGCAGAACAAAAATTCAAAGCAGTAGCAGACAGGAACAGAATTAAAGTCCTAACCCTTCTTTCCAAAGGGGAAATGTGCGTTTGCCAGCTTGTAGCAGTGACGGATGCTCCCCAATCTACTGTCTCAAACACCCTCAATCAACTGGAAAGGGCAAATTTGATAAGGAGAAGGGAGAAGGGAAAGCTCCACTACTACAGCCTAACTGAGAACAGCATCAATCATTTGCTGTTAGAAATGATTTTCAACAAACAATGAACCGGGGAGTATTACCCAATTCTTGTGGACCCTTGTTCGAATTATGTTTTGGAATAAATCCAGAAGGTTGCACTGTTAAAAGTGCCTTGGATGGAAGCTATTTGAATGAAAATAAAAGTGATATTTTTGAGTAGTCGAAATTGTATAGATTACCTGAAACCTAGAGAAAAATACCAAAACAGAACAAACAGCTACACTATTTCAAAGGGTAAGACTTGAGATGACTTTTCTTTTCGTTGTTTCATTATTAATATTCATCTTTACACTGGTACTTGTATTGTGGAAGCCCAGAAATATAGGAATAGGATATTCTGCTCTAATCGGGGCATTAATAAGTTATCTCCTCGGGATAATTGATTTCAGAGATATTCTTGTAGTCTGGGGCATCATCTGGAATGCAACTTTCACCTTCGTCGCAATAATAATAATTTCGCTCATTCTGGATGAGGCTGGAGTATTTGAGTATGCGGCGATAAAGATGGCAAGGTTTTCTAAAGGAAAACCACTGTATCTCTTTGTCCTTACAGTGCTACTCGGGGCCGGAATTTCAGCCATTTTCGCAAACGACGGGACGGCACTCATCCTCACTCCTATCATATACCTCCTTCTTCTGAGGGCCAAATTGGAAATGAAGTCAATAATCCCATTTATAATGGCTACAGGTTTTATAGCTGATTCTGCAAGCATTCCTCTCATAACAAGCAACCTCGTCAACATAGTGACAGCAGGCTACTTCAACATAAGTTTTCTAGAATATGCCTCGAAGATGATATTTCCTGATCTCGTGAGCATAGTGGCAAGCCTTCTTTTCCTTTACCTCTTCTACAGGAAGGAGCTTCCCAAAAGCCTAGACCTTACTAACATGAAGGACGAGCACTTGGTAATAAAAGACAGACTCATATTCAAGCTTAGTCTCCCGTTAATTATTGTCCTCCTCGTAGCATATTCTCTTGGGGGATTACTTTCGATACCTGTTACTTTTGTAGCAGCGCCTGCAGCGTTTATTCTGCTAGTAATAGCTAGATTGAACAGGAAGTTGAATGTATCCAGACCCCTGAAGGAGGCTCCGTGGCAGATTGTCCTGTTCTCTCTTGGAATGTATCTAGTGGTATTCGGACTGGGAAGAGAAGGGCTTACATCAATTCTATCTTTGGTCCTGACTGCAGTGTCTCACATTTATGGACCTCTAAGGATCCTATTGTCAGGCTTCATTTTCGCAACAGTAGCAGGAGTTATGAACAACATGCCCTCCGTGCTGCTCGGAAGTCTAGCACTATCTGGACTTCATGATCCTGGCACTCTAATTTTGGCAAATGTTATCGGTAATGATATAGGCCCGAAATTCACCCCTATCGGCTCCCTCGCTACGTTGGTGTGGCTGCACACTCTCAACAAGAAGAGCGGAATAACAATTTCGACCAAATATTACATGAAGGTGGGTCTGTTTGTGGGAATTCCCGTTCTAGCCTTCACCCTCTTAAGCCTGTCTGTTTGATTTTAATTGGCTTACTCGCTTGTCAGGATCACGAGTTGTAGAAATCTCTAACGGAATGAGGGCATCAATTGAGTGTCGATCTAGGCAGTAATCGAGATGTGCCCCCATTACAGTTTGTACCCACTTTCTTGTGATTTAGACCTATTCGTTATAACTGGAAGTCAGCGATAAATCTGGCATTAATTGCGTTCACAAAATGGACCTGTGGGGGTTTGTTTGTTGTTTTAGAAAATAAAAAGTTGCAGAAATTTATATCGGAGAAAACTTGCTCGAAATTGTTCATATGACCCATTGCTCGCGCTAAAATGAGTTTCTGTGAAATGGCTCATTGTTTTGCTTCAATTCAGGTATCATATCATAAAACCTTAATACGAAAATATGATAATCTGATAAGATGATAGAATGAAGAAAGTAGGGATATTGATTGATGACGGATACCATGACCTCGAACTGTGGCTCCCCTATTACAGATTTAGGGAAGAAGGCATTGACTTTGATGTACTGGCTTGGGAGGACAGGGAATACAAAGGTGTTTATGGAGTTGATTCAGTTAAGCCTACACACGTGTTGGGTTCTGCAGATATTGATTACGACCTGATATACATCCCAGGAGCAAATTCCCCCACTAATCTATTGAAGCATCACGGAACTGTTGATTTGATAAGGTCTATGTCTTCAAAGGGAACCACTTTTGCAACCATATGCCATGGCCCACTGGTACTTGCCGAAGCAGATCTGGTAAAGGACATCGAGATGACCGGTCACCCATCGATCCAGACAGAGTTGAAAAAACACGGTGCTAAATATGTAGATATGCCCTACGTTAGATCCTCTGATAACATTATTACGGGCAAGACACACTTCCAGATTGATCGGTTCATTCCGGAATTGCTCAGTGTTATCAAAGAGTGAGGAAAGTGAAAGGCATCGGGCTGAGAACGATACTCTTCCCTTTGTTCGTTGTCTCAGCCATTGTTCTGGGCTTGTTTCTAGGAGCACATATACCATCGATTACCAGGCCTATATCGACTTACGGAATTCCCTTTGGTATTTTCTTTATGATCTATCCTGCAATGACAAAGATCCGCCTTAAGGAACTTGAAAAAAGTCTCAAGGACATTAAAACAATAGGACTCATGGTGTTTCTAAACTATGCAATTGCACCCTTCCTTGTTGCTGGTCTCGCCTATTTTTTCATTTTCTTGGTTTTCTGCCATTTTGGTCTGCTTAGTATCGCGGTATCAACGCAAGTTTTTGTTGGCATAGTCCTGCTAGGAGTTGCACCCTGCATCGCAATGGTAATGTTTTGGACAAACCTTGCACACGGCAACATGTCCAAGGCGGTCTCATTCGTGGCATGGAATTCCGTAATACAGATAGCTACGACACCACTGCTTATCTATGTCCTAGCGAGGACATCCGTTGTGATTAGCCCATTCATAATACTTGAAAGCGTTCTTCTTTACCTTGCGCTTCCGCTACTCTCGGGCCTTGCCACCAGGAGAATTCTGCAGAATAAACAATACTTCTCAAAGATCTTGAACACTTTAGGATCAATACAGACGCTTGCGCTCCTGTTCACTATTGTAGTGATATTTTGGAGTGAGGGGAGCGGTATTCTTACATATCCATCACTGGTCTGGATGGTTGGAATTGTGATGCTGACATTCTACTTCTTGCTCTTCCACACTGGATACTTTGCAGCAAGAAGGGCTAGGTATGATTACCCTGATTCTACGGCAATCGGGTTCACCGTCTCAGCAAGAGATTTTGAGGTAAGTATAGCCATAGCAGTTGCTGCGTTTTCATCGTATCATTATGTTATAGTGACAACAGCAATAGGGCCTCTGCTGGAAATTCCTCTGATGTTGTTCCTAGTCTGGATCCAGACGAAGAGAGAGATTAAGGTCAGTGGGCCTAGTGTCAGAACTGCGGTGATTGCAAAATGAAGGAAGAAATTGATTTGGGTAAGGTAGGGCCATAAGACGGGTAGATACTAACGAATTTGATAAACTGGGAGAGCTCGACAGCAAGCACACCAACTAGACAAGGCTGGCGTTAATCACAATTCCCATGGAGCTCTGGGGCATTTGCACCTGCAAGCTACAGGAGCATCTTTGAATAAACGAGAAAGAAGAAGGTTGGCTAATAAGGCAAGGGCCTGCATGATAGAAGACTGGGCCTCGGTCATTTGTGTGGATCCATCCTTAGGCATACTCAACATCCCAGGCAAGAAATACAAGGTCTTCATCATTGGCGTCATCAGAAATAGTGGAAGAAGGAAGAATTTCAACGAGGTTCTCAATGATATTCCCGGCTCAAGTTCTACGATAATTTCAGCGAGAATAAAGGAACTTCTCGACTTCGACATCCTCGCTAGAAATATAGGAAAAGATGGAATAAGTTACAGCCTTACGGGTTTCGGCATGATCAGAAAATCACTTCTCCCCCTCCTTAGGTTAATGGAAGAAAAAGGAAATAAGATTCCGTACCCGAAGTAGAAACGCCGGGGGGGAGATTTGAACTCCCGATCTCTTGCGAGAACAGGCTTTCTGTAAACTTGTTCCAGGCCTGCGCCTTACCGGGCTGGGCCACCCCGGCCATTTTCCACCTCAACCTCAAATCCACAAGGTTTATTATTATTTCCACGTTTCCAACCTCAATGGAGCTTCTTGAGGGCACAACTGAAGTTCTTGACGTTTTCACGAAGGAGTTTGTTGGGAACAAAGACGTTATCCTGGGAATATCTGGGGGGATAGATTCGGCACTTGTTGCGTACATTCTCAAGAAGAATATCAACAAGGAGAAAATACACCTTTACTCCCTTCCGTTTGGTAAAGAGAGTAATGATGTCAAGCGGGTTTCTGAATTTCTCAAGCTCCCATGCGAGAGAGTGGAGATGAACGGATCCCTTTCGTTTTTCAACAAGTTTTCAAAGGACGAAAAGGTCGTTGGTAACGTCAAGGCCAGATTGAGAATGATTTTACTTTATGCAAAGGCAAATGAATATGGGGGCCTAGTTGCAGGGACCTCAAACAAGAGTGAACTCCTCACGGGGTATTTCACGAAATATGGGGACGGAGGATCTGACTTTCAGCCACTTGGTGATTTGTACAAGACTCAGGTCTACGAGATTGCAAGGAGATACAACTTTCCAGAATGGCTCCTGAAAAAGGTGCCCAGTGCCGACTTGTGGGAAGGGCAGTCAGATGAGAAAGAACTGGGAATTTCTTATGAAAAGCTGGACAAAATTCTTGAGTGTCTTGAATACCTGAAGATTCCGGATCAGTGCAAAGACACCGGTTGCACTCCTAAGGAAATCGAGAGAATCTATGCTCTGGTCCAGAACAATGCTCACAAGAGGGTGAATCTCTACATTCCCAAGGTGAGTTTCAGGTCAGTTGGGACGGATTGGATGGAATAGCTACTGGGATTGTTGCTGTTTGACCGCATTTTGGTATACCCTTATAAGATCATCGAATTTTATGTAGGCTATCACCATGAAGAGCCCCACTATGACAAATCCAAAGATCAGCCCTACAACCATCCAGATAAGGGTCTTCTCCTTTGCTGCAGCTAGTTTCCTCTGTTCGGTTAGTCTTATGATTTCCCTGCATTCGTAAAATACGACAATATCGACAACACCGAAAATGGCAGTTATGCCAAAGGATATCAGCCCAGTGATCAGAAGAATTATCCCGACGATTAGTGCCAGGACCCAGGCAATAGTCAGCATATCCTTTATCGTTGACTTTTCTGGAGCGTCAAAAAAGGAGTTGTTCATCCCCGAATTCCCTGGTTGGTCGACCACAGCTATTGACTCGGACGGTCGATATAAGGTTAACTACGTTTTGGAATATTAGACCAGCTTGAATCCACCGGTTATGGAATCTATCACCGAATCTTCATCCGGACCGAACCCAGAACACGTCAGGGTGTCTGGCTCAAGCTGTGTCAGCCCTGCATCCCTTATGGGGCAACAGTGCACTCCGGTCGACCTTGCCTTGTTGATGAGATCTTGGAGTTCCTTCTCGTCTTTGACCCAGACAACAATTTTTTTCTGTCCTTCAGAAACCCACTTGCTTCTCTCCTTTGAACTGTTCATGGAACACTCTACCGCTGCGTGAGCGACTTGGGCCGCTATCTTCCCCTTGCCCATGGTGAGATCTTTTCTGACTGCTATGGCCATCTTCACTATGTCAGAAATTATAATTAGTATTTATTTTATCACCTCGAAGAATGAATTTCTATCCTGCGATACTGATTCCATTAGCCGTTTTCACTCCCCTGTTTTACCTCAACTGGAACAGGATAGACAAGGTGGTAGATGAATCGTTATTCGCCAGATTTCTTCTCTTCGGTTTACTCCTGGGGATCATATACATCGTCATGTTTCTGTACTCTTTTCTTGCGCTAGTCCAGTACATCGATCTCATGTTCTTCTCCGTAATGCTCTTCCTTCCCCTCCTATCCGCGGGAGAACAACTTTCCATAATAACAGGGAAGTACAAGACGAGAAACGATCTGATACAACTGTCTTCCTCGCTGGGAGGGGGGTTCGCATTTCCTGTTTCATTCGCAATAGCGCTCGTCACGAGTGCTTCTATCCTGAACTACCTCTTCGTTGGACTAATAACACTCTTTGCTTTCCTGACCAACATAATGTCCAGCGGGCTACTGTCAATCGGCGTATCCAAACAGAGTGCCAGACTCCACTTCTTTCTTGCATTCCTCGTTCAGATGTTTTTTTCGTCTTCAATCTTCATCGAATACCTCTATACGGGCACCTCAGAAAGTTACTATGCCATGATCGCAATAGTTCCAGAAATCGCAGTGGCGATACTGTTATATACAAAATTTTTTCATGTGAGACTCGGGTCAAACTAAATGGGGGCAGTGATAAAAGGAATAGCAGCCTTGATAATCATCATTATAGTTGCAACTGCTGCCTACTACGTGGTTGAAGACACCAACCTTTTGAGCGGCGTCACCACTACAACGACTGGCTATTTTATCGACTCTAAATTATCCACCAATTTCTCAAGAAACTTCACCTTTGCTTCAAATGAAGCACTCACCTTCTACCTTACTCCGACCGTTTCCAACTCCCTCCAGCAGAGCGCCCTGTCGGTTTCCCACTCCCCTGCGATTAACTATTCATCCGTTTCTTCCCAAGGGAGGACATACTGGAAGGTTCAGGTAAGTTCTGGAAATTCGTATTTCAATGTAACGTACAATATTAGCAGCCAGGGAAAGAGCTGGCAAAATCTGGAAAATTCTACCGGGCTTCCTTCCCAGATTCCGTCCAGTCTGAAGACCGAATATGACCATTCGGAATACTTCAACTCGTCTGGAACGTCTCTCGAAGTGATAAACCCGTCGTTCTTCAGAAGCTTGGCTCTAAACCTGACTCAGAACCAGTCTACGGTTGCGGGCAAACTCAGAGCCATTTACAACTACATCGTCCAGAATTATCGCTACAATATATCCTACAACATAGGAAACGTTCCCTTATCCGCACAGCAGGTCTATCAGGCTAGACTTGGCGACTGTGAAGAGCTATCTTACCTCTTTGAGTCCATGAGCAGAAGCATCGGGATCCCTTCCTGGACCCAGTACGGTCTATTGATTCAGGAACCGAACGGTCAGGCAAGTCTGGGCGAACACGCCTGGGTACAGACGTACGTTCCGAATTCCAACGGAACCGGCACTTTTGTGAATATTGATCTGACCGTTGAGGTAGGCGGAAAGGATCTTGGTAGGGGATTTCTTGTAAAGTACCCCTATTCGATCATCGAGTGGACGGATAACGGCAACTCAACAGAGATGGTCGCCTATCACGAAGAGCTGATTGCGTCACAGGGAATTCAGTTATCGTACGGGGAAAACGACTATATTCACTCCTTCACCCAATCAGGACAGATTGCCTTGACGCAAGACAATATTTTTAATCTCATCATGGCTAACACATCTAAAGAACGAGCATGATAATCCCCTCTGTCACTCTCAGGAAGAAGAAGATTTTGGAAGCTGAAGAACTCAACAGTTATGAATCAGGTCCTCTTTGGCTCATAGACGAGGACTACAAGAATGGGAGGGAACTGAACTTCAAAATTTACGATGATCTGTCGGGAATATACGAACTCTATCTGGATGCCGAAGTTTCCCAGGTGGATGACATTGCTGATTCAATTACGGGAGGCGCAACAATGGTCACAATCAGCGAATCCATTGACAGGGAGAGGATGAAGAGAGCCCTCTTTTATACGGACTCTCTTATACTTTATGTCAGGAGCATCAGGGATATTGCAGATTTCTTCATTGCAAATGGGGGGAGCCGGATATATTCCGACTCACTCATATTCGACGACAACGTAGTCGAATTTACTACCAAACTGAGTTGTGATAGATGCAGCATCGTGATTCCGATTGGAGGTTTCAATGGTAGAAGAGATAAGGAAACTACTGCTCTACCTTAAGAAGACAACGGGGAAATACGAGTTCACAGAGACCGAGATACTCACGACGCTATCAATAAAAACGAGATACCTAACACCGGACCAGGTCAAGGAATTTTTGAAGATCGCTGTTGAAATCAGGTGTCTGAAACAGACCGAGTCAGGCTACGCTATAACCTGTTCGATCAACGGAATAGAACTGAGTCTTGATTACAAACCCAACTTTGATGCAATAAAGAACGAGAGGGATGGGGAGGACACAACCGAGACCGTTATTGCGCTCATCACCGAACAGACAACCATGAACAAGAGGGACGTGATTTCGGAAATAAACAAGATGAGAGAAAAGAATCCATTCTTGAGCACCAAGGTTGCTGCACTGGTGGTAGCTAGATTGAACGGAATCGATGTGGGAAGATTTCTTACTGAAAACTGATCATTTCACGAATTCTTGCGGGTCCTTGTTCAGATATCCAGCGTACTTTGTGGCGAGGTCGTACTGGTCGAGTTCCATGGCTATATCAGAAGCGGCATCGAAAATTTCTGAATAATTTGTCACCGCTCTTATCCTCTCTTCCTTCCGCTTCAGTTTGGCACCTTCAGCGAGAATCTTTTTTATAACCTTGTCGAGTGTGTTAAGCGGCGCGTCGCCTCCCTTCTGCTCAACTAAAAGATAGGCATAGTTGACTGCGGCTTGTGCGAGCATATCAAGATTGTTCGCATCGGTTGCTTCCTGCATGGATTTCTCGAAGAGTGATGAGGCTTCATTGAAGTCCTCGAGGATTGTTGCCAACGAAATCATCGAGTATATGTATTCGCCCTTGTCGTTGATCTTCTGGTAGAGTTCCAGGGCCTTTCTGCCGTACTCTATTGCCTTCTTTGTATCGTCAAGTACAAGAATCTGTGATAGGAGAAGATTCGTTTCCGCCACCCGCTTATCGTCATTCTTTTCTGACGATATCTTCAGGGCTTCGTCCGCAAACTGTTTTGCCATTTCTGAATTCGGTATCTCCTGGTAGAGAAAACATTCGGATTTGATTCTGAGAATGTCAGTCTTAGAGAGTACATCTTGAATCGAGTTTATGTTATCGTCTATGTATTTTATGCACTCTTTCAGATCTCCGTTGTCTTCGAGCTCTCTTGCCTTCTCAACTATTTCGTTGTCCATTTCCGTTCTCCTTCATACAACTTTTTAGGGATTTAACATTTTCCTCAACGTTACCTGAGAAGATTGCTGACGCACTCACAATGATGTCTGGTCCCAGCGCTGAAATGCGAGAAATGTTGTCCTTCTTTATTCCTCCGTCGACTCCAATGAGGAAGTCCAGGTTGTATCTCTTTCTGTACTCGAACAAGAGTGGAATCTTCTGAGCCGCATCTTCTATCAAGCTCTGGCCGGAAAATCCAGGTTCAACCGTCATGACAAGGACGTACTTAACGGACGGTAAAAGTGTCTCAATACTAGAAACGGGTGTTTTCGGGTTTATAGACAATCCAGGCATAGACCCAAGATTCTCTATTTCCTTGAGCACCCTCTTAGTCTGAACAGGGGCCTCATAGTGGATCGTTACCAGTTTTGAAAAGGAACAATATTTCTCTAAGTACATGTCAGGATTTTCAACCATCATGTGACTCTCCACGTTTGCCTTGAACTTCTTCTTGATTGCGTCTCCGAAGGGAATTCCCATGGTTAGGTTGGGAACGAAGTGCCCATCCATTACGTCAAGATGAATCCAGTTGACTCCGGATTGTATCGCCTTTCCAATATCCCTTTCGAGATTCAATAGATCTGCGGCAAGTATCGAAGCGGACAGCTCAGCCATTATCCTCAACGTTGATTGATTACAATCCTAATAAATGTTCGATTGATGTATCCACACACAATTTCTAAATACCTTTTGAAAATCGCCTATAATGAAAGGGGAATACGATTCTCTGGACATAAGAATCCTCAACGTTTTGAGAGACGATGCTACCGTCGGGTATAACGAGATATCGAGAAAGGTCAAATCGCCCCCTACAACCGTGTTTCAGAGAGTCAAGAGAATGAAGGACAGGGACATTATCAAGAAGATCGTCCCTTTAATTGATCACGACAAACTCGACTACAAGCTCACTGCATTCGTGACTGTATCCATAAGTGACATAAAAGAGCTCGACAGAATTGCAAAGGAACTATCGAGGTTCGACGAAGTTCTGGATGTCCACCACACCTCTGGTGATAGCGACCTGCTTCTCAAGATCAAGGTAAGAGATAGTGGCGAATTGAAGGATTTCGAGGTGGAAAAAGTGGGAACAATTAAGGGTATCAGGGCTGTAGGAACGACCCTGAGCCTCGGGATATTCAAGGAAGAATTTTCTGTAAAATTAAGAGCTTAGATGATTGAAATTAACGGTGTAACGAAGAGATACGATAGGAAGCTCTATGCCCTCAAGGGGATCAACGCTTCTCTGAAGGAAAGGGTAACCACGGTCATAGGAAGAAACGGTGCGGGAAAGACGACCCTTATCAGAATTCTTTCCACCCAGCTGTTTCCGTCATCCGGTACCGCAACGATAGAAGGACTGGACATCCTAAAGGATACTAAGAAGGTGAGGCAGATAATGAGCAGCATTCCCCAAGAAGCTCAGCTCATTGGAATTCTATCTCCGCTCGAACAGATGCAACTCTATCTTATGGCGAGAGGATTCACAGCGTCACAGGCGAAGGCCGAAGCCAAGGATGCGTTGGACGAACTGGAACTTTATGACTTCAGAAACGCTCCATCCGACACACTCTCCGGCGGGATGAAGAGAAAGGTTTTCGTTGCAATGGCACTTGCAGCAAAGGCGCCAGTCATATTCCTAGATGAGCCCACCACAGGTCTCGATCCCCTCTCCAGAATTGAGGTGTGGTCTGCCATCAAGAGACTCGCATCGAAGATTATCCTGACGACCCACTACATGTAAGAGGCGCAGGAACTCTCTAACGAAGTGATGGTGATCGATCAGGGGAACATAATAACCCACGGAACGGTAGGTAGTCTTCTCTCCACTTTTGAAGGAAAGATGAGGGCAGAAAAGTTGGATGGTCAGGAGTATGACATAAAAATCGCTAACGTAGCGATCAAGTACATCGAAAGGGACAGAGTTGATGAATTCATAAAGAAGGGG
>JACWAC010000128.1 GCA_014874235.1 Thermoplasmatales archaeon | reverse complement strand
GTTCAGAGCACATCAGGAAACGATAGATGCCCTGTCGAGGTCCAAGGTGACAATCCTCGCCCACCAGAGCAGACCGGGCAAGAGCGACTTTGTCAGTCTGAGAGCTCATGCCTCCCACCTCTCGAACATGCTGAAGAGAAGGGTGAAGTTCCTGAACGGAGTGTTTGATGATGAGACACTCGAGGAGATAGATTCGGCCGATCCCGGGGACATCCTCATGCTGGAAAACACCAGGTTCTTTTCGGAAGAAGTCGTCCTCGCGCAAGAGAAACTCGATGTTATGAAGAAGACTCACATCGTGAAGAACCTGTCGGATCACGCGGATTACTTCGTAAACGATGCCTTTGCAGCGGCCCACAGGAGCAATGTCACGTTAGTTGGCTTCAGCGAGATGATGCCCAACATAGCCGGCAGACTGATGGAAAATGAGATCAGAGGGATCGATAGATTCTTTGAAATTAAGAGCAAGAAGAGGATAGGAATATTTGGCGGAGTCAAAGCAGATGACTCCATCAAGATAATTGCCAAAATGCTGACCGAGGCCAAACTGGACAAGGTTCTGACCGGGGGACTGGTAGGACACATATTCCTTGCCGCGGACGGAAAGGACCTTGGAAAGAAGAACGAAGAGATCCTGAGGAAGGAAGTGAGCAGTTACGACAAGCACCTGAAAGAGGCTGCCAAGCTGCTTGAAGGTTACAGGGAGTCCATATTGATGCCCTTAGATTTCATAGGAAATGAGGACGGCAAGGTGAAGCACTATAGGATAGACAATTTGAGGAAGGATATACCAGCGATGGATATCGGTGTTGATACAATTGCATCGTACGCATCCATCATAAAGAGTTCTGATGCCATAATGCTGAACGGTCCGATGGGTGTTTACGAACTTGAAGCCTATGCAGCGGGAACGGAGGAGATTTTCTCGACCGTAGCAAAATCGAAGGGATACAAGGTCGCGGGAGGAGGACACACTTTAGCTGCGCTTGAGAGGATGGGAATCAATGGAAGCGACATAGATCACATATCCACCGGAGGGGGAGCACTTATAAGCTATCTTGCAGGTGAACCCATGCCGGGAATAGAGTCGCTGATGATTTCGAAAAAGAAGTTTGGAGGAGAATAGATGTCACAGGATGCAAAGATAGACCAGATTGTGTACAGCATGGAAGTTATAAGACAGCAACTCGAGGAGATTGAGGGGCAGATCCAGTCGCTCGCCATGATCCTTCAGGATTTGGCTACCAGCACAGATTTCCTGAAGAACTTGAACCTGGTTGAGGGTGATTCCCTCATACCCATAGGTAGGGGACTGTACATAGAGGGTGAAGTGAAAAACAAGGAGAGGGTAGTGGTGAGTATCGGCTCAAATGCATACAAGAAGTCAACTGTCGAAGATGCTTTGAGCATATTGGAGGAAAGGAAGAGCGATGCTGCCAAAGCACTTGAAAGCAGCCGCAATTCCGAAAACGACCTGCAGCAGAGATATGCGCAACTCGAAGATTATTTGAACAGAGTTTACAAAAAGTAGATGCCCGATGTTTGAAAAGCTAAAGGAAAAATTCGGATTGAACAAGAAGGATAATGAATCCCCCATTGCACAGGAAGAGAGAGGGACATCCATCAATATCGGAACACCATCGAAGGATTTCGAAGAGATAGCGAGTAATTTGAAGATTTCTTTGATCGAGGCGGACGTAGCCTTACCCGTTGCGGACAGGATTTCTAACGTCTTGCTGAAGAAACTCGACGACAAGAACATAAGACTGAAGGGCGACAGAAATGCAGTGTTCAAACAGGCAGTAAGGGCAACGATAAAGGAAGTTGCAACTGTAACTCCCCTGGATCTGGCAGAATTAGCTAGCAGGAAATCACCGTTTGTTGTAATGTTTGTTGGAATGAATGGAACAGGAAAGACCACTTCGATCGCAAAACTCGCTGAATCTTTCAAGGAGAAAGGGTACTACGTTGTGATCGCTGCCTCGGATACTTTCAGGGCGGGAGCGATCGAACAGATAGCTCTTCACGGAGAGAAGCTCGGAGTGAAGGTGATAAAACACCAGGCAGGCGGAGATCCTGCAGCCGTATCATTCGACGCAGTAAAACATGCCTCAAAGATCGAAAAATCTGTGGTGCTTATAGACACGGCAGGTAGAATGCAGAACAACAAGAACCTGCTTGAGGAGATGAAGAAGATCAAGAGGATATCAAACCCGGACCTTATTCTCCTGACTCTCGACGCTTTATCTGGGACGGACGTACTCAGTCAAGCCAGACTGTTCGATGAAGCAGTCGGTATCAACGGATACGTCGTGACCAAGATAGATGCAGACGCTAAGGGAGGATGCGTGATTTCGCTGTTGTCGGAAACGAAGAAACCCATTCTATACATAGGAACGGGACAGACATATTCCGATTTCGTTCAGTTCAGCCTGGACTGGTATCTGGATCGATTGCTCAATTAAATTGACTTCAGTTTTTGCTTAATTTCTTCCGGAGTTAGTTCTGTGGTTATGAGAGGTATTCCCTCAACCTCAGCCAGTTTTATCGCAAGGGGATCAATCCTTTTCGGTTTGATGTACACGACTACTGCCGGCTTGATTGGATGTACCCTGACCGCAATCATGGGAGACCTACCGAATTCAACGTTTGTGAAGAAGAGAGCCCTTTCGGATGTCCAACCATACACTCTGAAGTAGTCGAAAGATGTCAGTTTTAGAATTGCATTGAGCGAGTCCAATATCGTATAGCCACGAATGCTTCTCTTTATGCTAAGGCCGCTTACCTCTTTTCCCTCTATCATTTTAATGAATTTTTGCAAGTCAACGTCGTAGAAGAATTCTTTTATGTCAAGAATAACATCCTTTTCCGTCCCGAGAGAATATTTGAGTACTACTGGATTCCCCCTCTCTGTATCTATCTCCACAAACGCGGAAACAAGATTCTTCAGGAATTGTGCACCTGGAGATTTTCTTCGTCCCGTTTCATAGTCGCTTATCACGGAGGTGTTTATCTTCATCCTTTCCGCAAGTTCCTTTTGAGTGACGTTGAACTCCTCCCTCCACTTCTTTATTGTCTTTCCTGGGTCGCTCGACATCACTATCTCTCCGGACACGTTGAAAATCAGTGCATCGGAAGAAGGAAATCTGTTGCTCTTCACGGCATGGAATTAGGTAAAACATTTTAAAGCCTTTGAAATCTCACCGAAGGGCTTGTGGGGTAGCCTGGTATCCTTTCGGCTTCGGGAGTCGAAGACTCC
>JACWAC010000127.1 GCA_014874235.1 Thermoplasmatales archaeon | reverse complement strand
ACTGAGCAGTGGTCTCAAACACTCCCAGTCTATTATCCTCTTTATGTCATCTAGCTTGTCTCCACGTTTCTTTAGCTGTTCGTACCTCTCCCTGAGACCATAGTTCACCAGGTCCATGGTGAATAATATCGGTCTCATGAAAAAGCATTATTGATACCAAAGCTGGTAAAGTAAGGGGGTATTGGAAGTCCTCAGCAGTAAATAATGAGCTTTGTATAGTGTAGGTGCTTTTCGAAATCCCTGATTATCAAAGGAAATGTTTTCAAATTAATCTGTCTCTTGAACTCCGATATACTTCCACTTGCAGTTTCAAGGAAAGACCTCCCATGCAGTCATTTCCACATCAAAAACGCATAGTTAATTTAATTCCCTTTCCCTATGCGCCGTCTTGGATGTATCTGAATCCTAGTTTGAGTGAAAGTTCTGCCCTCGCCAGTTCCTTTCCTACGTAGGCAGCATGGCTCAGTTCTGTAATCCAGCCTCTTTCGATTATTGTTCGGTATATGCTCTTGGCATCTATCCCCTCAATTGCCCCTAAAAGAGTGTTAGAGTAAGAATAATACTCGACTACAACGATGCCCTTCTCAGAATTGGGGATTATGACGAAGTAACCTGCCTTGTCCAGTTTGATTTCATTAGATTCCTTTGCCCGGATAATGGGAACGGTTGAAGTCTGAATACCTTTATGCTCCTCCTTGCGCTCTTTAAACCCCAGTGATGAGCTCTCATACTTAGAAATTTCTTGGATTTTCCCTTCGATTGTTTCCAAGTCTTCGATTCCAATCATATCTATCACCTGCACCTGGTTTCGGAAGGCTTCCACCTCCTCACGATTCACGTTTCTCAGAAAAGGGCGCATGCCTGGAGAGTTCACAACCTTCATTCCCTCATCAACGCCGTTCTCCCATAGGGAGAGAATGGTTCTTCCACTGTAGTGCCCCTTCGTATCCCTACCAGCAAGAAGGAGAAAGCGGATGGTAGGGTTCGTTATGATGTTCTTAATAACCTTGTCGATTCCTATATTCTCTGTTTCAGTCTTCCCAACAATACAAAGCTCCTTTAGTCTGGCATCGGCGAGCCTTTTAGGGAGCCCAACGCTAGAAAGTGTTGAAACCGCAACAGGACAGCCCGGGCCGTCGCAAAAGGCGAAATACTCCCCCGGCACAGACGGCCAGGTTTGATCCCTGACCCTGAAATCACAGCTTAACGATGGGGTGTCGGGGGCATCAGGGTAAGATTGAGAGAAGATGTTAATCGCCTCAGCTGCATAGCAGTGGGCACAGCCAAGACACTCATACTTTATCGGCTCCATCCGTTCAGACCATCCTTTGATGTTTTTCAGTAGATCTGATTCACCCTCAGTTTGGAATGAAGACAGAACATGTGACAGATTTTCCAATGCATCCTTCATGCAACCGCACCTTCTGCATTTTGCAAGATCCATTCCTTCCCTTAGCTCTGATTGAATCTTCCTTATCTGACCTGTTCCTGTCCCTTTTTCTCCATCCTCGTGGAACGACATGCTATACCTCACTCGTTCTGAGATTCGGCGGTAGGCTAGCAGTTATCTGCCATGTTGGAGCGAAATGAGTACAGACTAAGATTGGTTTCCCTGAAGATGGCCTAGCATTCACCCTGTAGACAAACATTACTTTCGGTCCACTCTTCACCATAAAACCTCGGACGCTCCTTCCGTTAGCCATACCTGATGCACTCAGCTATTTCGTCGTATACCTGCCTTAGTGCTTTGTCTGAATCGTCAAGCATTTCCCTCACCTTGTCGATTCTTATGCTGTAGTAGATTTTTCTTCCATCCCTCCTGTTTCTCAAGAGGCCGCAGTCCAGAAGACATGAGAGATGATTAGAGATGTTTGATTTGCTCTGGCTCAGTCCTTCAGCTATCTCTGAAGATTGGGACTCACCGTCATTGAGGTATTCAAGTATGGCCAGCCTTGTAGGATCTGCGAATCCCTTGAAGAACTTGGCTTTCAGTTTTAGGTGTTCAGGTGTGGCAATCATTTCATTAATTAATGAAATATAGGATAATAAGTTTTGCTGTAGATCAAGCACCCGTCAAGGTCTACGCTCAACTTCTTGCACCTTCCGATACCTAACATGAACGGGGGCATGATATTCTACCTCGTCCTCAGCGCGGATCTCGCGGGGATGGAGGCGATGCTCTTATCTGCCTACGGTGGTCCCATGATAGCTACGTATGTGAAGACCATGGTCCAGGCGCTGTACGGCATATCAGAAAAGGGCAACCACAGGGAGGGGTGAGGATACTATCGGGCAGGATAGTCGCCGCAGGTGCGCAGAGAGATTCCTCTGTTGAGAAAGCTGTATCAGCCCTATCCGACAAGGTCAGGTAGCCGAACAACGATTTCGATTCCTCTCTCCGTTTCGCTGACAAGCTCTCAGGAGACGTACACCTCAAGAGGATGCTCAACGACGGGACGCGTCCTTCGAATTTTCGCATCTCCTCATGCCTGACCGTCTGAAAATCATATTCCTCTATCTCCCCAAGGCCATAGTGAGTTCACTGGTAAGCGCCACACTTGTCAGGTCGTATCTGACCTTCTTCATTTTGTACCAATCAATTTAAGTTAGGCAGTTAGGTTCAAGTCTATGGATCAACCAGGTTCAGACAACGCCCCCCTCCCCTTATCGACCTCGGGGCGTAAAGGAAAATTAGTCGTGATAATTTCTGTTGTGGTTGCCGTGGTAATAGTAGGTGCGACTTTTGGAACTTATTCCGTAGTATCTCACAAGAACGGAACAAAGTACCATGTTGGAAATGCTTCTGCAGCACAGGTAGACAACTTGTCTAATAATAATCTCTCAAAAAAATACGACAATACCACCAGTCCCGGTAACTCAACAGAAGTCGCATTGGATGCGGTTATATTTAACGAAACAACAAGCAGTTCGATCACCGGTATGATCCTAATATATTCAGTGGAATTTTACAGCACCTCGGAAGCTACTGACGATTACAACAGCGCTTATACTGCTATCATGAAGAATACTTCTGCTTATAACGGAAACGTAACCAAGAAGAACGGAACTTACGGTGGTTTTAATTACTTTACAGGATCTTTCGAGTCCACGTATGGAACTGCCGCTTACATATTCTTCGCCGCAGGTCATGCAGACCAGTTTGCGTTTGTAATATTTGACTACTTCGTTGCACTAACCAATTCGACTGCATTAGTGCAAGATGAAACAAACGCTATGAGTTGAGGGAAGGATTCACTTAGCACGCTGATTATAAGGTATATTTTTATAATAAAACTGACTACTAACGC
>JACWAC010000126.1 GCA_014874235.1 Thermoplasmatales archaeon | reverse complement strand
GGAGAGATGGGCCTGCTCGGAGAGATCATCGGAATGGAGGGGGAGAAAGCAACGATACAGGTCTACGAGGATACCAGTGGAATCAGGCCAGGAGAGAGTGTGGAATCCACAGGGAGTCCCTTATCCGTTGTGCTCGCACCGGGACTGCTCACATCCATCTACGATGGCGTTCAGAGACCGCTGGACGTTATAAGGGAACAGGGGGGAGATTTCATAAAGAGGGGCATTTACCCATCTCCCGTTGACATGAAGAAGAGATGGGAATTCATTCCATCTGTCAAGAAGGGCGACAGGGTTTCATCAGGGGACATTGTCGGGATAGTGAAGGAAACATCACTCATTGACCACAGAATAATGGTCCCGTTCGGAGTTGAGGGAACCATTGAGACGATTGAGAGGGGAGAATTCACTCCGTTGCAGACCGTTGGCACAGTTCTGACCCAATCTGGAATCAGGGAGATCCCCCTTGGACAGAAGTGGCCTGTAAGACAGCCGAGGCCAGTGAAAGAGAAGCTTCCTCCGGAGATTCCACTGGTAACTGGTCAGAGGGTGATCGATACTTTCTTCCCTGTGGCCAAGGGAGGAACAGTCGCTGTCCCAGGACCTTTCGGATCCGGAAAGTGTGTGGATGGAAAAACACTGGTAATGCTTGGAAACGGCAGAATAGTCCCAATCGAAGAGATACATGAAGAAGGCAGGTTAAAGGGACGGGTTGTCAGTTCCGGTAATGCTGAAGAAGAGATTTACGACGTTACCTCGCTCAAGAACCCTAAGACAATTTCCCTGACCAATGGACAATTTTCCGTAACGGACCCAAGAGTAGTCTACAGGGGAAGAACGAAGAGTACCATAAACATTGGGACTCGCTCCGGAAAAAGAGTGGAAGTCACTCCGGTGCACAAATTATTGACTCTGACAGATGGACAACTAAGGGAGAGGAAAGCTCACGAACTCGTCATAGGTGATTACATAGCATCACCAAGGGAGATAAAACTCGCCCTCAGGGATCAGAGAATAGGCATTATTGAGTTGCTGAAGGATGCAGGCCTTTACATAGAAGACCGAGGCGTCAATTTGCGGCTAAAATCGATATTGAAGAGAGATATGAAGAGGGGCCTTGACTACCAGAACCGAATAGGCACCAGAATATTTAGAAGTGACAGCCGGATTCCTCTGAGACTGGGGGCCGAGATCCTGTCAAATCACAGGGTGACCGTCTCTATCGATCGACTCGCACCATTTCATGGAAAGACGGTGAGAATACCCAGTAAGGTATCCCCCGGACTGGCTGAATTCTTGGCGTACGTGATAGCCGATGGTCATCTGAAAAAGAGCAGTTACTCGGTAATGTTCTACAACTCGGATAAATCGCTATTGGACAGATTCAAAAAACTTGGAAAGGAGCTGTTCGGGATTGAACCGTATGTGTACCCGTATCCCAAAGGTGGATCATTTATAGCGCAGATAGACTCCAAAGTTCTTTTCAGTTTCTTGACTGCTGTTGGCGTACCTTACAGAGGAAAAGCAGGTAGTGCATCTGTGCCGGAATTAATAAAAATGTCGAGCGACCTGACAGTTGCAGCATTCATAGGTGCATATATAGCCTGCGACGGAAGCGTGGATGTAAAGGGATCCAGGGTAGATATAACATCAAAGAGCAAGAGGTTGATAGAAGAGATTACTTTCCTCCTGGTCCGGCTCGGCCTAGTATCATCAATTGGGAAGACCCGAAAGGATGGTACGACCAGACTGTATATTAGCAATTCTCAACAGCTGAAGGTCTTATGGGAGAAGGTAAAGATTGAAAGTTCGAAAATGAACAAGTTGAAAGCTGCTATAAAGAATAGAACATACTCCTCCTTGGATGCTATACCTCTCCCGGCGGCAGTGTCATCCCTATTGAGCCAGAAGGGAGTCCTGCAGAAGCTGGTGGAGAAGGGGATATATGCACAATCGTACGTCCAGAAGAGAGAGAGAATAGGTATCAGCACACTGAACAGGGTTTTGAACGCGCTGAAAGAACTGGATGTTGATCGTTCCAGTGTAGAGGCAATTCAGAAGCTGTTTGACAGTACATATTTTGATCGTATTGTGGACCTTGAACGCTCGAATTCTCCAAAGGATGTTTTCGACTTAGAGGTGCCTAACGGTCACAACCTTGTCGGTGGACATGGACCACTGCTGCTACACAACACCGTGGTTCAACACCAACTCGCCAAGTGGTCTGATGCAGACGTCATAATCTATACTGCGTGCGGCGAAAGAGGTAATGAGGCCACCGAGGTTTTGACAGAATTCCCTAGACTGATAGATCCCAAGACAGGGAAGCCCCTGATGGAGCGAACAACACTGATAGCAAACACTTCAAATATGCCTGTTGCAGCTCGAGAGGCAAGCATCTATACAGGTGTCACTTTTGCCGAGTATTTCAGAGATATGGGGTACGATGTGGGATTGATGGCTGATAGCACATCGAGATGGGCGGAAGCGCTTAGAGAGATATCCGGAAGATTAGAAGAGATGCCAGGTGAGGAAGGATATCCTGCATACCTCGGAAGAAGGATTGCTGAGTTCTATGAGAGGGCCGGAAATGCGAGAGTTCTGTCGAGCGACGGTAGAAAGGGTTCTGTCACCTTGATAGGTGCGGTGTCCCCTCCGGGAGGAGATACATCAGAGCCAGTCTCCCAAAACACTCTGAGAGTTACAAGAGTCTTCTGGGCACTGGATGCATCTCTGGCCCAGAGGAGACACTTCCCATCGATAAACTGGCTGAACAGCTATTCTCTATATTCACAGGAATTGAGCAACTGGTTCAACAAAGAAGTCTCCGAAGACTGGTATTCCTCATATCAGAAGAGCATGACCATACTGGAAAAAGAGGCCGAGCTTCAGGAAGTTGCCCAGCTAGTAGGTTACGATGCGCTTCCTGAAAATGAGAAAGAAGTCCTGGACGTTGCCAAGTCGCTGAGGGAAGATTTCCTTCAGCAGAGTGCCTTTGATGATGTGGATACATATTGTTCTCTAAGGAAACAATACCTGATGCTCAAATCGATACTTGCCATGGACGAAGTGGAAAGATATGCAGTCTCTAAGGGCGTCACGGTATCGGAGCTCGATTCACTCCCCTTTAAGGAAAAGCTGTCAAGGTTCAAAGAGGTGAAGGAGGAAGAAGTTGAAAACTACTTCGAAACTCTGATCAAGGAGATGGACTCCGAAGTGAAAGGGAGGGCTGATAAGCAATGAGGTCTGACATAAGGTACAAGACTGTTTCGAAGATAGCCGGCCCCCTATTGTTCGTTGAAAAAGTCGAC
>JACWAC010000025.1 GCA_014874235.1 Thermoplasmatales archaeon | reverse complement strand
GAATTAAGCTTAGCTCCGGTAGTGTAGACCGGCCAAGCATATGGGGCTCTCAATCCCACGACCCGGGTCCAAATCCCGGCCGGAGCATTTTTGGCTTCTAAGAATAATCATAGCATCGGCAAAACAATCAACAGAAGGACTTTGGGGAAACAATTTGCTAAAAGATAAATGGGTCTTCAAAGAAAATTCATAAACGAAATTTATAGGTGATTGACAAAACAGCTAAAAATTGTGGCAAAACCTTAAGCTACTTGTGTGAGCCTTGCTCATCAGCTCAGGCAATGAAAGAAGGAGGTTTAGAAAAGACTCTTTTTGATTGCCGAATTTACTTTCTGCATAACGTCTGCCGGGATCTCGTTCATGCTGTGTGCTGTTTTGGCATGGTTTGCGATGAGTGGCATGAGTTCTTCTTTTGTCGAAGCTTTCGTTTCGAAGCCACAGTTCATTCCTATATCCGCACATTTGAAACTGTATTTTGCCATAATTAAGCACACTAAAGTTCCATAAAAATTTTGTGAAAGAGTGTTAAATACCAGATAAAGGACGTCTAAAGTTTTTTTTAGATGGTAGGCATACTACTCCAATGGAGAGACCAAGTTGGGACGAATATTTTATGAGAATGGCTTTTATGGCGGCCACAAGATCCAACTGTGTTAGGAGAAAAGTCGGAGCAGTCATAGTGAAGGAGAAGAGGATAATGTCCACAGGTTATAATGGTCCACCTCGAGGGGCGTTGCACTGTGACGAAGTGGGGTGTCTTAGAGATCAGCTAAAAGTCCCTCCCGGACAGAGAAGGGAACTCTGTATAGGGCTTCACGCAGAACAGAATGCGATAATCCAAGCAGCATATAACGGTACGGCAATAAACGGCAGCATTATTTACGTCACAACCCATCCTTGCTCTGATTGTTCCAAGATGATAATAAATTCCGGGATAAAGGAGATCATTTTCTCGGAAGGTTATCCGGATGAACTATCAGAGTTAATGCTGATCGAGAGTGACATAGAAACAAGACAGTACGATGTATCGCAGGATTTCAAGGAACTTCTTTTTGGCCAGAATGTGGAATTGATTCATAAAACTAAGGATTAAGGAGCCATTCGATTTTCATCGCTATCCACAGCAGAAATAGATTGCAGTAGATTAATCAGAATGTATCCAATTTATCTTTGATCTCCTGATATTGATCCTCAATTTTCTTGCTCTGTTCTACGGTCAATCTCCAACCGTTTGACTGAAGATTTATGGTCGCCTGATCTCTGTTTTTTGCTCCGGGTATGGGTATTACATTTCCCCTTGATATGAGCCAGTTGAGTGCTAGCTGAACCACGGAATGACCTGTTTCCATGGATATTTCTCTTAATACCGACAGGAAAGAAGAGATCATCCTGATGTTAGAGTCTGAGAACAGCTTATTGTTCTTCCTGACATCGCTCGGTTCAAGGTTCGCTAGATCGTACTTGAAGGTGAGCAGTCCCTGCGCTAGGGGTGAGTATGCTATCACACTGATGTTCTCCTTCTTGAGGTATGGAAGCATCTCTTCCTCAATTTCCCTCTGCAGTATGTTATAGCGCACCTGGTTGGAAACGATGTCTATGGTCGAAAGATACGACCTCGCCTCCTCAATCTGGCAGCTGCTGAAGTTGGATAGCCCAATATAGCGAATTTTTCCATCGTTAGCCATCTTTTCGAGGGTCTTCATGGTCCCCTTCAAGGAGGTATAAATGTCCGGCCAATGAACCTGGTAGAGATCTATGTAGTTTGTGTTCAGTCTCTTGAGGCTCCCTTCGAGGGCTCTCTCCAGGTACTCAGGTTTCAAATGACCTCCCGAAGCCTTTGTCGCAATGATTATCTCGTCACGGATGTCCTTTATCACCTCCCCAATGACGCTTTCAGAATGTCCATCTCCATATACTTCTGCCGTATCTATGAAGTTCAGTCCCATTTCTATAGAGGTCAAAATAGCATTCTTAACATCAGAATCAACAATTTTTCCCCAACCCTTCGCACCTGCCTGCCAGGCTCCAAGCCCTATCACAGAAACTTTTAGATCGGATTTACCTAGGTTAGTATATTCCATGTTCCGACATAATAGGGTTTATAATTAATTTTCGTCTAAGGGGTAAAACACAAATGAAAATCATAAAAAACTCATCTATCCTGTCGCAGGATTACATCCCCGATACAATCGTAGGTAGAGCGGAGCAGCTGGGCCACATCGAGGATCTGATCAGGGGAAGCGATGCTTGTTCTGCATTCGTAATCAGGGGTAACCCGGGCACAGGAAAGACTCTGATGGGGAAATTCCTCCTCAAGGAGATGAAAGAATTCAAGGGGAGGTATGTGAACTGTTACGTCAATCAGACTGATAGATCCATCGTTTCGGCAATTCTTAATAACCCAAACATAAGACTTCCAGAATTGGGGAATACAAGGGCGGAATCACTTTCAAACCTGCTCTTCAAGGAGCTACCCGACAAGAACAACCTCATAGTGCTCGATGAGTCTCAATCACTAAAACGGAGTCACGGACAGATAGTCTACATCCTCTCCAGGAGTAGGGAGCTCGGTGGACCTGACATCAAGCTGCTGTTGTTATCAATGGAGGAACCGGAAATGTACCTTGACATGAGTACGCTCTCCGGTCTCGGAAGGTACAATAGGGTGGCACTCAAGGAGTACGGTGCAGACGACCTTTACAAGATCTTAGAATCCAGAGCTAGCAATGGCCTGTATGAAGGTTCTTACACCGAATCCGCCATCGCAAGGATTTCGGAACTCGCAGAAGAGAGTGGAAGTGCAAGGATAGCGATAGAACTGCTCAGGAATTCTGCCCTCTATGCAGAATCTCGAAATGTTTTCCTTGACGAAGAATCGGTTCTACAGGCATTCAGAGACTTCTCTCCCCCGCTAGATGATAGTTCTCTAATAAATCTGGAAGACGATGAGTTGCGGTTGTTGAAGACTCTGCTTCAATCGATTGCTCCCGAGAGCGGGTTCAAAACGTCAGATCTCAAGAGTCTGAACGCTGGAATCAGCGATTCGAAGCTCTATAAATTCTTGAAGACCATTGAAATGGCTGGATTCGTCAAAAAGAGCAGGATCGGAAAGGGTTACTCCGGTGGAGTGGAGAATGAATACATCCTCAGGGTGTCGAGAAAAGTCTTATTGAGTAAGTTGACTATGATGGAGAAGTCCATGGAGACGCCAGGGCGGGAGAGTTAACCGAAGAAGAGTTATACGTCAAAATATCAAAAAGCATATATACTGTCATATCAATGTCATTATTATGTCAGACAATTTCAAAGTTCTTGGTATTGGAGGTGCTGGTGTCAACGTCGTAAAGTCTCTTGGTTATAGGAATTCAGTGTACATAGATTCGTTTAGATTCGATTCTCCTGAGGGTATCGAGGATTTTCTAAAGCAGGGTGAAAAGGATGAGAGGGTTGTTATCGTTTCTTCTCCCGCGGGTGAATTTTCATCGAGGGTTCTCAAGTCAGTGTGCAGAGTTTTGAACTCAAAGGGAGACAGGATTTTTCTGATCGGGATTATGCCATTTCATAGTGAGTCTCCCGAAAGAAAGAAAAGGGGAGACATTGTGCTCAGAGACTTGAGGAGAGATGTCGATTCAACGGCAATCGTCGAGAACGAGAATTTTGCATCCTCAATGAGGGAATATTCTTGGACTCAAGTACTGGCAAGAGTAAGCGAGCATGTTGGGAGCCTGGTGGCAGGATTTGTTTCACAGACGGATGAAATTTCTACCGGTACTTCCGAGATCGCAGATGCAAGACAACGGATAGGGTTCGCTCCCAAGACGAGTGCGCCCCTAAATTAAGAGGCTCCGCTTGCGTATTGAATCAGTTATCACCTATTTCAGCGTCAAAGCATGAACAGCTTTAAATCAGAAATGCATTTCACTCCCTATAGATGCAGGAAAAACAAGGGATACCCGGAAATACTCCCCTAATATCTGCCGAAAAGCTTGGAAAATTCTTAGGAGTGGACCAGCTTTACATAAAGTTTGAAGGTTCAAATCCAACGGGTACTCAGAAAGACAGGTCTGCTTCACTTCAAGTCAGAACATCTATGGAAGAGGGGTTCGACACAATCGTGGCGGCCAGCTGCGGTAACTACGGCGCTTCAATTGCATACTATGCGCACCTAAATGGCTTAAGAGCACTTATCTACATACCAAAGGGCTCTTATTCCCCGCGTCTGCTTGAAATCAAGGATAAGTATGGTGCTAGACTGGTCCAGGTCGAAGGGCTGTACGAAGATTCCGTTGAAAGAAGTAAAGTGGACGCGGCAAGGAACAGATGGTTTGATGGAAATGCAGGGGCACACCCACAACTGGGGTTGGAAGCATTTTCAGCAATTTCTTCGGAGATATACGACTCCATTGGAGAGATTCCAGGTTATGTAGCAGTTCCAGTGGGAAACGGAACAACTCTGGCGGGCATTCATTACGGTTTCTCACGACTGAAGGAAGTCAGAGGATTGGCTAAGACACCAAGAATGATTGCTGCAAGCACTGATGGCGGGAATCCGATCGTTGAGAGTTTCAAGAATCATCGAAAGGATATCACCGATTTTCCCAGAGAAAAGATCAAAGAAACCGAGATCAACGAACCTCTTGTGAACTTCCATTCCTATGATGGCGAACTTGCTCTGAGTGCTCTGATCGAGTCTGACGGTTATGCGGAATACGTGACTGACGAAGACCTTTACAGATATAGAGACTTGATAAAGAAATATGAGAAATTTGAGGTCATTCCGGCTGCGTCAGCTTCCGTTGCTTCTATAGATTACATCACAAAAAGAGAGAAAACATCCGGGATCAAGGTTGCCGTTGTGACAGGATAACGTCTACTCTCCATACTGAAAGGATGAATCACTTACTGACTTCATGCTTGCGATTGGATCCTATCGCTCCCATAAGTATGCGATATTCATAAGGTGAAATTATGGCTCTCGATATGACTCGCCTGAAGAGAAGTGTTGTCTTTCCGATTCTGTGGGTCGGATAGTTGTCCTCTATGAGGTTTTCCCTGAATTTTTCGATAAGTCTGTCGGTCTCTCTCCGACTGATTGAATCTCCCTTTCTCGCCTTCTTGGACCCAAACATTTCATAGAAGAGTATCGCTGCTGCACTTGAAACATTGAGAATCGGGTATTCTTCGTTTGCTTGAATGTGAACGAAGAAGTCGCACATTGCCAACTCACTGTTTGTGAGACCAATATCCTCTCTCCCTAGCAGCAGCCCGATCTTCCCCTTTATTCTTGACGACAGCGCAGCAAATTCCCGCGGTTCAAAATATTTCCTTAGCACTTCCTTTGGCGATTCGCTCTTTATCCCAGAAGTGCCAACCACGTATTCCAACCCCCTGATCGCTTCTTTAAGTGAATCAACCATCCTACATTTTGAAAGAATATTATTTCCCTTCATGGACCTGAAAAAGTCTTCGCTTGGGATCCTGTTCGTATTGACAACAGTAAGTTCCTTCAGTCCAAAATTTTTCATGAGCCTGGCTATCGCACCCAGATTACCAGGATTCTTGGGTTCGACAACGATGATTCTTAGGTTCTGCACAATCTTAATTTTGTACGCAAATAAACCTTTTTACTCACGAATTACTTCAACACTAATGAACGGGGAGAAATTCCTGTTTTCCCTCTCGAGGTTTGGAATCAAGTTAGGGTTGGGACCTACCTCCGCTTTTGCAAAGTATCTGGGCGATCCGCAGAACAGTTTCAGAAGTGTTCATGTTGCGGGGTCCAACGGAAAAGGTTCCACCGCTACTTTCATCTACAGGATCCTAAAAAAACGGTTCGCGACTGGCTTGTACACGTCACCTCACCTTAGAAGATTCACCGAGAGAATAATGGTGGGCGACAGGGAGATACCTGAAGAATTCATAAACAATTTTGTATCTCAGCACAAATCAATCATCTATTACAACGGCGAGGAGACTCAATTGACCTTCTTCGAATACACAACTAACATGGCCTTTGATTTCTTCAAAAGTCAGGGAATCCACTATGCATCCGTGGAAGTCGGACTTGGAGGGAGATTGGATTCGACCAACATAATTGATCCAGATGTTTCTGTGATAACAAGCATTTCTCTGGAACACACCGACAAACTTGGAGGGAGCATTGAGTACATAGCAAAGGAAAAGGGCGGAATAATAAAGAAAGGAAGACCGCTCGTCCTGGGCAGGGTTCCAGAAAGTGCAAGAAAGATAGTTCAGGAGATCGCGAAGCAAAAAGGTTCAGATATATTGGAAGTCGACGACTGCAATGTTAGAGACCTTGAGTTCTTGATTTCAGGTACCAGATTCAAAGTCGAAACTCAGAAGGATAGATATGAGATAGAACTGAAGGCACTGGGAGAGCACCAGGTGAGAAATTCGATAGCGGCTATACTCGCTTGCGAATCCATTTCAGAGGCCCCGAAAAGGAACGAGTTCATTGCGGGTCTTCAAGAAGATCAGATACCCGGCAGATTTGAGGTGAGACGAAGAGACCCTCTTATGATTCTCGATGGTGCTCACAACTCGGAAGCTACCAGAATTCTGAGCTCGAACATCAAGAGGTACTCTATCAAGGACCCACTGATAATAGTGGGAGTACTTAAGGACAAGAACAGTTACAACATTTTGCAGAGTCTGTCCGAGGTCGCGGAGAGCGTGTTGATTACAGAGCCAAACGAACTGGAAAGAAAGAAGGACAGTGAAGATCTAAAGCGGGAGGCAAAATTATTCTTCAAGGAAGTGGAGGTTCAGAAGCAGCCCGCAAAAGCACTTGAAGCGTCCATGGAATCAAGAAGGAATACCATCGTCACCGGGTCATTGTACTTGGTGGGAGAGATGGAACTGTTGCTCGATGAAGTGGAAAAGTCCGAAAAGGTTCCAGTGGAAGGAAAGGAGGCAGAAAAGAGCACAGAACCTGTCGAATAGAAAACTCCTTCCTCAATTCTCCAGTCGAAATATAGGGGAGTGCATGAGACCCCAGATATTTATTCGTTTTGGTAAAAGACTTGATAAGAAACGGTTTTAATAAGGTAACTTCTCTGTAAATATAACATGGGTGCTTTATCTAAAAACTTGTTTGAGAAATTCACTTATTCATCTTCAATAGTCAAGGGACAGAGACATGCGTTGGAGCCGGGTTTCGTGCCAGACAGATTGCCGCACAGAGAGGAGGAAGCCGAACAACTTGCGGAGATACTCTCTCCATCCCTGAAGAATTTCAAACCGTCTAACATCATAATATTTGGGAAACCAGGCGTCGGAAAGACCAGCGTTGTAAAGTTTGTAGAGGCAGAAATTTCCAAAGCCATACAGTCGAGGCTGGACGTAAAAATCAAACTGATAGACGTAAACTGCGGCATAGTCGATAATCCTTACGGGGTGTTGGTTGCAGTCGGAGATGGACTGCTCGAGTCTTGGGAGGAAAAACTCCCTTTTACAGGATGGCCCTTGGACAAACTCTACAGCACTGTTCTGGACAAAATCAAGAGCTTTGGTGGAATAGCAATAATAATCCTGGACGAGATAGACAGGCTAGTGAAGAAGAATGGAGATTCCGTTCTGTACCAACTTCTCAGAATAAACGAGGTGACCAATGAGGGGAGAGTCTGCATACTGGGTATAAGCAACGATTTGCGGTTTACGGAGTACCTGGACCCGAGGGTGAAGAGCAGGCTCATAGAGGAAACGATGGTTTTCAATCCCTACAACGCCTCTCAGATATATGACATTCTCCGCGACAGGTCTTTGTACGCAGGGATAGCCGACTCGATAGACGAATCAGCCATGAAGACGTGCGCTGCTCTTGCAGCTCAGGAGCACGGCGATGCGAGAAGAGCGATAGACATGCTGAGAATCGCCGTTGAGTTAACAGAGAAGAGCAATGAACTTAGAATACTTGATGACACGATATACGAAGCAAAAAAGAAGTTAGAAAGGGACGTGGTCGTAGAGACTGTATCCACTCTCCCGCTGCACAGCAAACTGCTTCTGTTTTCCATTTCACTAATCGACGAGATAAAAAACGGAGTGAGTTCGACGATGGGAGAATTTTACGACCTCTATGAGAAGGTTGCCGAAAGAATGTCGATAGGCAGTCTAACCCAGAGAAGGGTGGCAGACATCATAGGAGAACTGACGAATCTGGGACTAATAGACTCCAAGGTGCAGAGCTTTGGACGGTATGGTAGGACTACGACAGTCTCACTCAATTACGACTCTTCCAAGATCAAGGATATTCTCCTGAGCGATGAACTGCTGTCTCAGCTGAAGGATGTAAAGCCAATGCAGAAATCCCTGCCGGATTCGTAAATCTATATATCTTTGTCACAATCGGGTATCGTGAAGGCTAAGTCTATTCTTATCATCGGGATGCCGGGCTCTGGCAAAGACGAATTTGCTATTGTGGCCAGAGAAATGGGAATCGAAGTTGTGAACATGGGGGACCTTGTGAGGGAATACACTTCAAGCATCGGATTGAGCATTTCGATGAGTGGTGAGATTGCCTCTAAGGAAAGAAGAGATAAAGGCATGGACATATGGGCAAAGAGAACTATAGAGAGAATAAAGAGTAATTTTGTCGTGGTTGAGGGAGTCAGAAACGTAGAGGAGATAGTCAGGTTCAGAAAGGATATGGAAATCGGGCTGGTAGTGGGTATCTCATCTGGAAGAGATTACAGATTTGACAGACTTATGAAGAGAGGAAGGGAAGACGATCCAAAGAACATCGAAGAATTTGCAACAAGAGAGAAAAGGGAACTGTCGTGGGGTATCGGAGAGGTAATAGCCACAGCAGATCGTTACATATGCAACGACTCATCCATCGAGGATTTCAGAGAAAGTGTTAAGGAGTTCCTCAAGGAGCACATAATTCAAGAAAGTTCTTGAAAATACTTCTTCCGAACTGAGTGTGTTCCACCTCTGGATGGAACTGGAGCGCGTATCTATTGATGTTCTTATTAGCCATAGCCTGTACTCCACACGTCTCTGAAGAGGCTAGCAGCTCGAATCCCGACGGTACCTCTTTGATTTCGTCGTTGTGACTTTCCCACGCAAAGAATTTTCTCGAAACTCCCTTCAGAATGGAATCTTCTTCGAGCACCGTTATCTCGACCTTGCCAAATTCTGGATGAATAGCAGGACTGACCTTGGAGCCATAGTGCATTCCCATAAACTGCGCTCCCGCGCATATTCCAAGTATCGGAACCTTCAGTATTTTGAGGTACTCAGCTGTATTACCAAGCTTGAAGCTCTCGTATGCAATCGACGGAGCCCCACCGGAGAGAACCAGGCCATCTCCATCCCTTATGTCGTCCAATTTTGATTCGTTGCTCTTGATCTCGCAATTGACGTCCAGATCCCTGAGCACCCTCCACTCCCTGTGTGTCCACTGCCCTCCGTTATCGATTACATAGATCTTCAATCTATTTCACACCTCAGATCTTCTTGCTCGTCAACAGGTCTATGTAGCTGTTGATGTGTTCGGCGAGAAGCGGGTTATCGGTGAAACCGCATGCAGATAGATCTGGAGCTGCGATGAGTGCCCTTGATCCATCGGAGACCATGTCAGTCGCAATAAGTGAGTTGTTCCTGAAGACCCTCGTTCCCTGAGGTACTCTCTGGTTGTCGGGGGCAACGATAGAGACCGTGACGTTTCTAGTGATGGCAGATTCTATCTCCTTACCGAGTTCCTGCCTGAGTTCCCTCAGTTTAGGAGTTGAAATTGATGCGAATCTCTCGGCCGAGTTCATCACCTCCTTCATTTTCTCGAGGACCCTCTCCCTCCCGTAGATGGTATAGATTAATTGAGGAAGGCCCTGCTGGGTCAGCAGCTCACTCATGTCTGTGAGCTTCTCGAAGAGGACGTCCAGATTTTTTGAGAAATTCTTTCTGATCTCGTAGATGTTCTTGGCCTTGAATACCTTCGGCCTCCCCTCAAGTGAGGATATGAAACCTCTCTCCTCAAGTTTTTCAAGAACCTTGTACGTTGAAGTTCTCGGGATTTTAGCAGTCATAGCTATAGTATCTGGGGTACTTGCACCAAGCAGTATCAGCGCTAAAAACCCCCTCAGCTCATAGTCAGTCATTGCGAAACTCTCGAAGTATTTCGTCACTTCCGCAAGCTCTTTCTCGAAATCTTCCATGGGTAATAATAATAAAGGCTTTTATAATTTTTTTCACTACAACGGTGATGAAATGTTCCCTTTGCAATAACGAGGCAGTTATCTTCCTTAGGTACAATGGTAGCCATCTGTGTGACAAACACTTCATTAAGTTCTTCCAAAAGAGAGTGAACTTGGAGTTCAGGAACGAATTGAAAATCAGAAATCCCGTGAGACTTGGCGTTGCACTGTCTGGTGGTAAGGACAGCGCAGTGGCCCTCTTTGAGACTAACCGTATCTTTGGAAAGAGGAAGGACGTAAGCATAGTTGCAGTTACTATTGACGAGGGGATAAGTTCTTACAGACCCGAGACTATCAGGGTCGCTGAGTCCCTTACAAAGAAGCTCGGAATTGAACACAGGATATTGAAGATCGAAGACAGTTTTGGAACCACAATGGATGAGGTTTCCGAAGGCGGCAGGTTAGCTCCTTGCAGCTACTGTGGGGTGTTCAGGAGAAAATTGATCAATTCTGCGGGGATTGATGAGGGCATTGACTACATGATAACCGGTCTGAATTTGGACGATACAGCACAATCCGTCATGATGAACATTGTCAGGGGAGACATATCAAGATTGGGCAGAATGGGACCACATCACGCCGTAAAGGACGGTCTGGTTCCCAGGCTTCTCCCCCTTCGCAGGATATCAGAAAAGGAAGTCATGATTTACGCGATACTTCAGGGGATAGAATTTTCTCACGCAGTCTGTCCATACGCCGATAGGGCAATCAGGAATGAGTTCAGGGAGTCTATAGACAGATGGGAGGAACGATCGCCAGGAACGAAATACTCCATCCTCAATTCGTTCGAAAGGATAAAGTCCCTGATCCCTCCAGAGGGCGATGTCAAGGTGGGAAAGTGCAAGGTCTGCGGTTCTCCCACTGCTGGAGATGTGTGTCAGAGTTGCTCTTTCGAGCGGGAGCTGGGAACGTGGACCTGATTTTAGGTCTTGTAGCCCTCTTTGCCGTGATGTTTATAGCAATCTATGCAAGGGGCCTTGTACTGCGGTCAATGAGGAAGAATTCCAAGGTTATCTATAAGGACCTCAGGGTGTATTCCTCAGCAGGTTCCAATCCCGGAATAATGGTATACGTGACATCCATAGTAACTGTCATAATCGGGCCATTGTCTTACAGACTGTACCCCTTGAATGCCCTGCAGTACGTCATAATGAACTGTGCAGCGGCAGTATTATTCGCTCTCTCTTATCCGCCGTTCTCGCCCGTCACGGGATTTGCAACCATCGATGTCATCGAGACGAGAGGAATTAGGTACTGCATAGTGGGAAGGGTGATGAACCGTAAATTCAAGCTGCTTTCAATCAACGAAGGTCCATCATTCGAAATCGTTGCAGAAACCAAAAGACAGAGACTAGTATTCGAAGTTAGGAACGAACACTCTTCCCAGAAGTGAGTCTGGTGATAACCTTGACTGCAGAGTCCATATACCTCTCGTCCATTATGAATGTAACGTCGTTATAGAATGATGCAACCTGGTAAACGTTTATTCCATTGATTGCCAGTATCGTGGAGATATACGCCACATATCCCCTCAGTTCTTCAATTATCAGCGGTGATATCACTACCAGTTCAGCAAGATTCTCCCTAAAGGAAAGGATTTCTTCAGTTTGAAACCGTCTCTTGACTTCTGGAGTATTCTTCTTGTCGATTACCAACACGATCCCTTGGCTTCCTTGTACTACCCTTATCTTTCCCCCAGAGCCATAGATATCGCCGTAGATCCTTGATACCTTGACAAAATTCTCTGCAGAATTCCTGACTGTCAAATTCGTCAAGGAATAGAAAGCTTCCATCCGCGATTCGAGGAGTGCAGAATTGTAGGCCGATTCGAGTGAAGGGTTACGTTCCGGGAATCTCTTGATTGCCGCCAGTACTGCAGTGAAGTTTTGAGTCTTCAGCTGCTTCATTAAATACCTTGCAAGCGAAGAGTAGTTTACGATTCCCGACTGGAGGGAGTCCATAGCGCACGGATTCGAGGACAGATACTC
>JACWAC010000125.1 GCA_014874235.1 Thermoplasmatales archaeon | reverse complement strand
GAAAAATCTAAGGTTTTCATCACGGGTATTTCAGGTATAGGCAAGACTTCATTGGCTGCAAGATATTCTAACGGACTCAAGGAACCTGTCTTCTGGCATGCTATTCGAGAGGTTGATTCACTTGAATATCTCCTATTGAAGATCTCTTCATTTCTCGACAGCCAAGGGAGGAAAAACATGAGCGGGATGATATCCATTGGTGCCAGCAGAAGGATGGTCATCGACTACTGCATATCTGAGTTGAGAAAGGTCAACTCTATCATAGTCATTGATGATTTCCAACTGTGTAGAGACAAGAACATCACAGGATTCATTAGAGACTTAAGTCTTTCAGAACCCAGCCTTAAACTCATAATGATCTCTAAGGATATATCCCCGCCAACCAACGGTTATTATGTTTTAAATCTCAGGGGGCTAAATTTTGATGAGTCTCGTGAGCTTCTTTCGAATGCCGGAAAGAAGCACGATGCGATGACAATTTCGTCCCTCGGTGGATATCCACTCGCTCTTTCACTCGTTGGAAAGATAACAGAAGAGAAGTTAACTTTTGAAACTCTCACCTCAATTCTGGCCACAGAGATAAGGGAGGATCTCAGCAAATCGGAAAGAGAGACCCTCTTGAGCGCGGCTGCTTTTCGCGAGGCCTTTTCCCTTGAAGAACTGAATTACGCAATGGAAAGGGAAGCAGGTAATGAACTGGAAATTCTGGTCTCGAAGGGATTTATTTCCTCTCGCTCACGTTCTTACTACGTTCATGAATTCGTAAGGAATGTGGCGAATTCGCTACAGAAATCCCCTAGATCGATACACAAGAGGCTTGGCCACTACTATGCCTCGGATCAAGCCCCTACTTCCGTAATAGAAGCGATCTATCACTTTGGTGAATCCGGAGAGTCTGATTACCTTATTAAACTGATCAAGACTAACGCTGCTCTTCTCATTGACTCTGGTTTTTCTGAACCCTTTCTCTCAGTACTCAATCACCTTAAAATGATAGAACCTGACCCCGTTGCCAGGGGATGGATTCTCCTATGGATAGCAAAGATAGAACAAATGAGAAGGAATTACTCTCTTGCAAAGGACCTTTCAGAAGAAATAATTGAGACTGCAGGAAATTTAGACAGAGAGCTGACCATAAGAGCCACCTTATGGTTGGGTCAAACGCTCAACGTCTTGGGAAGGAATGAAGAATCTCTCAAGTTCCTTCGGAAGTCCTTAGCTGTCACCAGGAGGGATCTCAGTAAGGAAGATCTTGAAGCAGATATACTGTATTCACTCAACTGGACGCTGTGTGATCTGGGAAAGCTGGATAATGCACAATCTTATCTTTCCCGGGCCATAGATATCTATAGAAAAATAGGGGACAAGAGAAATTACTACGCAGCTCTGTTTTACAGAGGTTACAATGATTATCTTCAGGGGAAATTCAGTGACGCAGTAAAGGATATGGACGATGCATATTCCGGGCTCTTTGAAATGAATCGCATAATCAGTGCTGCAGCGTGTTTGCTGCACAAGGCCTTTGCCTACTGGAGACAGGAAGATCCCCGGAATGCGATTCTCATCCTCAGTAAGTCTATCCAGATATACAGGGATCAAAACGACAAATTGGGAGAGGAGCATCTTAGACTTTCCCTCTGTTATAGAGCTATTTTCAACGCTTTTAGGGGAAGGATTGAGAGGGCAGAGAAGGACCTGTTTGAAGCCGAGTCGTTTAGAAAAGGGGTAGATGACAACTTGGCAAACATGACTGAGGGAATGGCCAGAGGTATAATCAATGCCCACAAGAAGAACTGGGAGATTTCTGACGATAACCTGGCTATGGCAGAGAAAGCGGCGGAGGCCGAAGCTGATCACTATTACCTCTGTGAAGCCAAGAAATGGAGAGGCTGGATGCTGATGAAGAAAGGATCTATCGATGAAGCGATGAATAAGTACAAAGAGCTAAGAAATCTTGCAACTAAATATGGTATGAAGATATTTATCGATGATGTTAAACAGTTGATGAGGGAGCCGAAAAATCTTTCTCTTTCTTGACACTCCAATCATAAGTTAACAGTTGAAAGATTGCTCTCTCTGTAAGAACTATTAGGAAATGAGTTCGTCTCTCTTCAAGTAGATTTTCTCTTTAACTTGGGAATGAGCAACTAGAACTGAATTTTTCTAGGTATTGAGTTCAGATTTACGGGAATCATGTAAAACCACACCTTAAATAGTTAATACCGACTAATACAATTGTGAAAACTCTAGTAAGGGCGACAACAATCGCCGTTGCATTCCTCATGATAGGAGGTTTACTGCTTGTCACCACAGCTAACGGTTCCGCTCAAACTCCAACCTCTGGATCTATAGGGGTAGGGAATCTCACGGCAAGGGTAATAGCTTACCAAGGGGAAATAATAAGCGGGCAAGTAAATGCCACAGGCTACACATTCGGTGTCTACATCGGACCAGGGGTTACCGGCGTGCTGATTTATCATGCACATATATTCGGCGCAAACGACCACGGGGTACTTGCTGTGGATACCTCCGGCATATCTGTGATGTACAGCAACATAAGTTACGACATTCTACATCCGGTTCCATCCATACCTGATCACAAGGCTGTAGGTTTTTACGGTGTTTCCAACTCATACATTGTGGGAAACACTATAACACATAATGCCGGTGATGGGGGTATTTCAGTGTTCAGTAGTTCGTCCCTGGTACCATCAGGACTACCGATACCGAACGTGAATGCAAGTGGTAACAACAATTTCATTGCTGACAACTACTTGGCCAACGATTCATCAGGGTGCGGAATAGTTGTTGCGGCTTGGGGTCCAGGAATGAGCGTCTCTGACAACTGGATTTTCAGAAATACCGTTATAGGTTCTTTCCTCACACCGCACGGACCGACTGGTTTCAATGTCGGGACAATAGTAGTTGCAGCGGATTTCCCATTTTCCAAAGCGATAGACAACGTAATCCTTGATAACACAGTTATAGGAGGTCTCGAGGATGGAATCATAGTCAATGCAGTAGCACCAGGTGCAGCAGACATTGGAAATGAAATATGGGCCAATTATGTGGAACTTGGGGCATTCCAGAGACTGAACAACCCTCCATTCGACAACGCATCTGACTTGGACTTAGCTCCAGCTCCCAACGCAATAGCAATCATAGCTGACATGACACCACAGAACACACATCCGGCACCACCAATGGCTCAGGGTAACACGGTCATAGACAACACTATCGTCGATGAAGCAATTGGAATCTGGGCTGCAAACGCAGTAGGGGGCCTATACATAGGCAATATATTCGAAAATGTCAC
>JACWAC010000124.1 GCA_014874235.1 Thermoplasmatales archaeon | reverse complement strand
GAAACCATTTTCTCGGCTATAATTTGATTCGATATTTAAGATATTGTTAGGAGACTGAGGGAAGCCCACACGCTTTAGCTGTGGGAGGATGTCACTTTATGACGAATTTTGTCTACAAAAGTCATATAGTATTCTTCCAAACTTATGAGTAATGTTATATGATATAGTTATGCACGGATTAGGAAACCTTCAGTTGGACTGACCGCTTATTCCCGCAAGAAAAGGTAAATAATCAATTCTGCCTATTCGTGGTGTGTCCATCAGAGTCCAATCACTCAGCAAATTTTATGGAGAAAAGGAAGTACTGTCGGATTTTTCCATGGAAATCCAAGACGGAGAAATCTACGGAATCCTAGGACCAAATGGATCTGGCAAGACAACACTGCTCAAAATAATGGCAGGAATAGCACAATTTGATAGAGGTTCTGTTACGGTAAATGGAATAGATGCAAAAATAGACCAGATTGGAGTGAGGAAGATAGTTGGTTATGTTCCAGAAACGCCATACCTATATGAGAGTCTCACTCCGTACGAATACTTCAGCTTCATCGGTTCCATTCGGGAGATACCGAAAGACGTTGCGGAAAGGAGGGCTAGCGATCTCACGAGGGCATTTGGAATGGGAGAATACAACGACCAATTTATTGGCAGTCTATCGTTTGGGACCAGACAAAAGGTATCGATCATCGCATCTCTGATTCACGCTCCGAAGATATTGATTCTGGACGAGAGCATCAATGGACTGGACCCTCAATCAGCAAAGATATTCAGGGATCTTCTTAGAAGCCTGGCCGAGGATGGAATGACTGTCGTTTTCTCTACACACATTCTGGAAATTGCGGAGAACGTGTGCGATGAGATCGCCATTATGAAGGCGGGTAAGATAGTAGCCGAAGGCAGGACGGCTGACCTACTGAAGGAAAGAAATCTCGAGGATGTCTTCATCGACCTCACATCCACGGAGGACGTCAGTTCTGTGGTTAGTGCGCTGAGGGGGACCCTCAGGTAGTTTTCACTTTTCAATTTCCTTCACAACAAAATTATTTGTCGGTGAAACCCATGCATAACATATGTTGTCGTACAGCAAGATTTCTAATCCTCTGGTAAAACCTTTCAAGACGAGTTTTGGAACTCAACTCTCAAGGGACGCAATAATACTGACGTATCAGGAGGGGGATACGAAAGCATTCGGAGAGGCAGTGACGGATAACGCTCCCCTCTACGGTTACGAAGACAATTTCACCGTTCTCCACGTTATAAACAATCATCTCAAGGGAATGTTTTCTCCGAACATGGAACCACAGAAATTTAACGCGAAAGCGAAAGAAATCAGGGGGCATAATATGGCAAAGGGAGCGTTGGAAATGTTGCTGTGGGACATAAATGCAAAGAGAGAGGGGAAACCGCTTCACGAATTCTTGGGAAAGAGCAAGGGGTATGCAGACGTAGGAATCTCCATAGGAATGTCTACAGTTGAGGACGAACTGAAGACTATCGAAGATTCCATAAAGAAGGGGTACAGAAGAATAAAGGTCAAGATCGAGAGAGGCTACAATGTAGAACTTTTGAAGGCAATAAGAGATAGATTTGGCAACATTCCCCTCAGTGTGGATGCGAATCAGGGATTCTCAAGGGACGACTTCGAGACCCTAAAGAAGTTAGATCAATTCGATTTGAAGTACATCGAGCAGCCTCTCCCACTGGAGGACATCAACGGCCACGCGCTTCTGAGGAAGGAAATGAACACTCCAATCTGTCTTGATGAGAGCATAGAATCCGTGGAGTCCGCCACCAATGCGATCGAAAGAGGAGCGGTTGATGTCATAAACATCAAGCCCGGAAGGGTCGGGGGACTACAGAATTCGCTCGACATAATGGAGAAGGCGAGGGAGAACGATGTGAAGATCTGGATAGGTGGAATGCTGGAGACCGGGATCGGAAGATCTTTCAACGTTTCTCTAGCTTCCAATTCCCTGGTAAACATGCCGGGTGACACCTCTCCCAACCACAGGTACTTCAAGAAGGACATTACGAACGAATCATTCGAAATGAAGGACGGCAGAATCATGCCGTATAAAGGACCCGGAATAGGGGTTTCCCTGGATTACGAATTCTTCAATGGAGTGCAGGTCGAGGGGGGAAGGTTGCTTGATTGATCTTTCAGAAGTGGAAAAGATCTACCCCCTAATGGTCGAGTACAGAAGGCACATTCATGAGTATCCGGAACTGGGGATGGAGACTGTTGAAACAAAGAATTATGTGAAGAAACTTGTGACAGATCTTGGTTTCACTGTGAGGGAGGTAGGAAGTGGCCTCATAATCGATTCCGGAAAATCTCCAAGGATAGCTCTTAGGGCGGATATGGATTCTCTGCCGATAGTGGAGGAAACTGGTCTAGCATTCGCTTCAAAAAATGAAGGCAGAATGCATGCCTGTGGCCATGACCTCCACACCTCCGTCCTGATGGGGGCAATGATCTATTGCAAGAGAATGAACCTGAAACCGGTCAGGTTCATTTTCCAGCCAGGTGAAGAGATAGGCAAGGGGGCTTCCATGATGATAGATGGAGGGGCTCTGGATGGCATCATGCACACATTCGGGCTCCATTCGTGGCCCTCACTGAACGTGGGTGAATATTCGATATGCAGGGGAAAAGCAATGGCGGCCGTGGACAGCTTCGAAATAAGGGTCAAGGGAGATGGCGGGCATGGTGCCTATCCACATCTTGCATTCGATTCCATACTTGAGTCTTCCAGAATAATCCAGTATCTCCTAACGGTTCCTGCAAGAAAGATCGATCCCCTAAATTCTGCAGTGGTGAGTATAGGTTACGTAAATGGGGGAAAAGCCAAGAACATTATTCCTGCGGAAGTGAACATAGGCGGAACGGTCAGAACATACACCAGAGAAGATTCAGAAATAATAGAAAATGAAGTGACCAAATTCAGGGGAGAACACGTCGACGTCTCTTACCTGAGGGAATTACCACCCCTGGTAAATGACAACAATTTTGCAAGTCTCGTGGATTCGGTGGCCTCGAAATACCTGAAATCTGTCAACTCAAAGCCTACCATGGGCGGGGAAGACTTTGCATATTATTGTTCGAAGGTGCCCAGTGCCTTTGCATTCCTTGGGACTGGAAAGATCAGAGGCAAAGAAGTTTCGAAGCACTCGAGCGTGTTTGACATTAACGAGGAAGCACTAAGATACGGCCTTATACTCCAAATCTCTGCAGTACTCTCTGTGGCAGAGAGCAAGGTACAATCTTCAGATTCCTGAAGAAGATCAGTACATGCTTCGATAGTGTTTTACTGCTTCGCCTGTGTGACATCCTCCCCCAGCTAAAGCAGGGGGCTTCCCGTTTCTGCGACCGGAGTTA
>JACWAC010000024.1 GCA_014874235.1 Thermoplasmatales archaeon | reverse complement strand
AGAACCCCAGAATAATAACTACCAATTGCTCCCGATCCAATAACTGCAAACTTCATTTCTGGGTATTACTTCACAATTTAAAACTGGTGCGGTTGATTGTACCGAGCTATTAAGAGAAAAGCGACAGATTTTACTTTTTATATATAAGATAAATTTAAAAGCGAATCTGTATAGGTGAAACCATGATAGACAAGATTGATCCCGTAATCTTGGCAGTAAATAGATTTGAGGAGTGCGTCGACTTTTATAAAGAAAAACTCGGCTTGGTCCAGACCCACAGAGGAGAACCACCCGATCAATTTGTCACTTTCAATGTGGGAGGAGGCGAATTCTCCCTGCACGGGGGGTACGAAGGCAAGAAGGACGGTCCAATAAGCATATACTTCTTGACATCAGATATAGATGATGAAGTCGCCAGGCTAAAGGGACAGGGCGTAAAGATAGTCAAGTCTCCAGAACGATTTTCTTGGGGATGGCTGGCCGTGGCAGAAGACCCGGACGGAAATGAGATAGGCATATATCAAAGATAGTGCGCAAAAAGAAGGTTACGAAGGTTTTTTATAGCCCTGAGTTTAATGAGTTTAGGCAGAACTAAATGAATCAGTTGTCCACGATCAGAACAATGAGGACCCATGTCATGATATTTCTAGCACTCATTATAGTCCAGTTCTGGCTCGGTATGACTATCAATTTAGAACTGACGTTGCCCTCCCTTAACTCTGGAGGGATGACTGCTCTTGCTTTCTATGCGGCCCATTACTGGCCCGTTCTGGTTCATATTCTGATAGGGATCACGATATTGGTGGTTTCATTGAGTTTTATGGTTCAGTCTTTCAGGTCCCATTCGAGGGCATTGATCGTAATCGGAATAGTGGGTCTTGCGGCAGTTATCGGAGCCATATACAACGGCATCGCGTTCCTTCTCTCAAACCAGTTCTTTGGCAATTCGATAGGTATGGCAATGAGTGCCGTTTCGGCAATAGTGGCATACGCAGTTGCCCTGTATTACATAGGGTCGATCTCGTCAGAGAGTGCAGCACCAAGGATATAGTGAAGCGGATAAGGCGAATTCATCGAGGAGCGCAAATTAATTTATGTATGGTCATCATAACCCCCAAATGAAGTTCACCGGAAACTACGTAATGCAGTACCTATCTTTTGCTCTGCTTCTGGGGGGAGTTGCATTCTACGTAGGTTGGTCCATAGCTTACGGTGACTGGAATGATATAGGACTGTATTCAGTGTCCGTAATATTAATCCTCTTTGGAATACTTGGAGTAGTTCTCTCGCACTTCAAGATAAAGCAGGAAGAATTGGAAATTAGCTGAACCATCGTAGTCAGAGTGATGCTTTGGGAAATTGGTACGGTAGATTAGTAGGATTTTGCAAAGTTAGCGATGTGTTTTGCTTCTTTCCCGCAGTAAATGCACGTCTTTCCCTTTGCTTTCTCCTGCACGCCATCCGGTAGATTCGCTATCTTCGAACCTGTCTCCTCTTTTATCTTGTCTTCGCATTCCGCAGATCCACACCAAGGGGCCTGGACAAAACCGCTGCCTACAAGTTTCTTGAGTTCCGAGTAGGTGCTCACTGCATATGTGTGTGATTCCAGGAACTCGAGTGCCTTTTCATACATGCTCGAGTGAATCTCTTCCAATAAGGTTACAAGCGATTTATCCAGGTGGACCTGCTTTGCGCCCTCTTTCTTTCCCGTATCACGACGCACTACGGTTACAGTCTTTGCCTCCATCTCTCTCTTGCCGATTTCCAGACGTACGGGGATACCCTTTATTTCCCACTCGTTGTATTTCCATCCCGGAGTATATTCGTCTCTGTCATCCAGGTAAGCACGAACGCTGTTCTTGATAGACTCGTATACTAAATTTGAGTATTCAAGTACCTCTTCCTTCTTTGCGTTGTTGTAGATCGGCACTATGACGACTTGAATGCGAGCGAGCTTTGGCGGTAAGACAAGACCCTTGTCATCACCGTGAACAAGCACCATTGCCCCAAGTTCACGTGTACTGATGGCGTAGGTGTTCTGATAAACGTACTTCTTGCTGCCATCCCTGTCCGTGAACTGTATATCGAACGCCTTGGCGAAGTTCTGGCCATCGCTGTGATGATCTGGGCCTTGTAGTGCATATCCATCAGGCATCATGTGTTCTATGCTGTAGGAGGCGATCGCACCTGAGAACTTCTCCCTGTCTGTCTTCCTACCTCTAATCCCGGGAAGTGCAAGGAAATCGCGAAGGATCTTCTCGTATATGTCCAGTATCACTTTACGCTCTGCCTCAGCCTCCTCAAGTGAAGCAAAGGCACTATGTCCCTCGTTCCAGAGGAATTCCCTGCTCCTTAACAGTGGCGTTGGATGTTTGAACTCCCAGCGCACCACACTCGCCCATATGTTGTACTGAATTGGCAGGTCTCTCCAGGAACGTATCCATCTGGAGAAGCTGTCGTACATTATCGTTTCCGATGTAGGTCGTACTGCCAATCTCTCTGAAAGTTCAGACTTGCCCGTGTGGGTAATCCACGCCACTTCTGGTGAGAAACCCTCCACGTGTTCTCTTTCCTTCTCCAACAATCTTTCTGGGATGAAAAGAGGGAAGTAAACGTCCTGAACGCCCGCTTTCTTTAACAGTCTGTCAGTAGCCTCCTTTATCGAGTCCCATGCGAAATAGGAATCCGGCCGAAAGACCATCATTCCAGATACCGCACTGTAATCGACGAATTCGGAATTGATTATCACCTGAGTATACCATTCACTAGTGTTAACCGCCTTTTTTGCAGTAAGCAAATACTTCTTCTGTTCCTCTTCCTGCATTACTGCGTTATGAGGGATTGATATTAAATTATATGCCGGAGGCGTTCTCCAGATGAACAGTATGAAAACAAAAAAAGAGAGAAAGAGGATTAATCCGCCTCTTCTAGAAAAGTCCTCACTTCCTCTATTTCAGACTCGAAGAACTCAGACCCAGTTCCCTTTGCAACGAATTTACCGTCGTAAATCAGGTTCGTGTAATCAGATATTCTTCTAGTCAAGTTCATGTCGTGGGTAACGAGTATCACCGTATACTTCTGTTTGAGCGCCCGAATCAGGTCGACAATCTTTCCCTTAGCAATCGGGTCGAGTGCGCTCGTGGGTTCATCGAACATCAGTACCTTTGGTCTCAGTACGAGTGCTCTTGCAATGCAGAGTCTCTGCTGTTGTCCTCCCGACAGGGAAGTCCCAGACTGTTTCAATTTTCCTTCAAGTTCTTCATATAGGTCCGCGTCCCCCAGTGCTTGATTGATCATCTTGTCCATGTCTTCCTTCTTCAGCTTCTTCCCCTGTATCCTAAGTCCAAAGGCAACGTTGTCGTAGATCGACATTGGAAATGGATTTGGTTTCTGGAAGACAAGTCCTATCTCTCTCCTCAATTCAACAGGATCAAAGTCCCTGATGTTTCTCTTCTCGAACAGGACGTCTCCCGAAACATCCATAGACGTATCCATGTCCAACAGCCTGTTAAGCGATTTCAGTAGAGTGCTCTTCCCACTTCCAGATGGACCAACTATCGTGTTCACACTGTTCTTGAATATGTTGAGGTCCACCTCGTCGAGTATCACCTTGTCCTTCGTTTCGACTTTCAGTTTCTCTATCTCTATTATTTTCTCAACTTTTTCAACACTTTTTTCTTCCATCTCTATTTCCTCCTTACAATATACTTTGATATTATTATCAGTCCGGTAACGCTCAGAATCAGTATCATGGCTGATGCAAATGCGACATAGTGAGAGTAGGCGGTGGGTTCGTTGATTCCCGTCCAGACAACGTACGTCAGGTACGCGACTTCAGAGTGAAGGAACCCGGTTGGCAATGCGTTGTTGAATCCTGCAGAATAGATGAGCTGTGCTGTTTCTCCAGCTGATATACTCACCGCAAGAAGTATTCCCGACAGAATCCCCACCTTGGCCTGCGGAAGGTAGACCCTTGAGGCTACCCTTATGTCGTCCGCTCCCAGTGCGTAGGCATTTTCTATCTGCTCCTTGGGGATGTTCCTGAACGATATCTCTATGATCCTCAGAAGATAAGGGAGCATCATTACTGATAGAGCCAACCCGCCCGCAACGAGTGATAATCCCATCCCGAATTTGATCACAAGAACCAGATATGCGAACAGTCCAATGACTATCGACGGAACGCTGGTGAGGACATCGGTGAAGAGGCGTGCCGCCATAGATATCGTGCCGTTTGACTTTGCATTCACGATGTACAGTGCGCCAAGCAGGCTCGGTGGAATGGAGAACAGCAGTCCCATGCCGACCAACATCCACGTTCCTACGATCGCGTTAAGCACCCCGCCCGACGAGGTGTTACCGTAGGTGCTGAGCATCTTCCATGTCACGTGCGATGCCCCCGCGTTCAGAATGTAGATGAAGATCGAAGCTAGGATTGCGATCATTGCTCCAAGCACGACATAGCTCAGCCCGTTGGCTATCTTGTCCTTTATTTTCCTTGTGCTCACTTTTTTCCATTTCAGTTCTTCCTGCTTTCCGACGTATGAGTTAGTCACTCTCATACCCCCTCAGTACCCCCCTTCCGGCTATCTTTCTGCCAATCAGACTGACGGTCAGGGAAATGAGCATAAGTACGATCGCAAGCTCTGCAAGAGCTGCGAGGTTCATTCCTGTAGAGTCCGTGAATGCGCTGTCTAATAGAGAGGCGATGGCGGCGGCCATCGTGTTGATTGCGGAATAGAAGTTGTGGGGGAGGATGTTGGTTACTGCCCCGCTGACCATCAGGACGGCCATTGTTTCTCCCAGCGCTCTCCCCAACCCTAGGAGCGTTCCACCCACTGTCGACGCCCTTGAATAACTTGTCATCAGGTACTTACCGACCTCCCACTTGGTTGCGCCGAGTGAGAACAGTCCGTCCTTTACATCCATAGGAACCGTGTCGAACGAATTTACTATGATTGAAGTGACTATCGGAATGATCATGAAACTGAGTATTATCCCCGAAGCGATAAGGCCCGCACCACTGTATATCTCTCCACCGAAGCCTGGGATAAAAGTAAGATGTTGTGCCATCCACGGCTCTACGTTTCTGAAGAGGAGTGGTTCGAGAACGACGATTCCCCACAGTCCGTAGACTACGCTCGGAATGCCTGCAAAGAGTTCGATCATCGAAATCATAACTTTCTTTATCTTCGACGGCAGGTAAAGTTCCACGTTCAAGGATATCAAGAAACTGACGGGAAAAGCAATAAGTATCGCAAGAGCGGATGTGCTGAGCGTCCCTATAAGGAATAGATCCAGGCCAAAAGCGGAGCCCGCTGGTGCGAGCACTCCGTGCTTCATTATGGGTGCCTGAAATTGAAAACCTGGATTCCATAGATAAGTCGTGAAGAATGACCAGGAATTGTATCTGATAGATGGTATCGAGTAGTACAGTACAAAAACAATAATAGAAATGAGGACCACCGCTGGTACGATGGCCATCAGGAAAGTGAAAAAATTAAAAACCCTGTTTGAAGCCTTCATTACTGTTCTTCCGCTCCCCCTATCCCGTTATCTTGTTGACCAAGGGGCCAACTACCTGTTGAACTACTGACGATGGCAGAGCTACGAGATTGAACGACTGGAGATACGATGAATCGGCTCCTCCATTAGGATTGACTGCCCACTGTATGAACGACTGCAGTGCAGATGCTATTGCAGCGCTTGTCTGGTTCTGCTTGACTACTATGTACTCCATGTCAGCTATCGGATAGGAGTCGCTCCCGGGTGCATACTGTAACCTTACAGTTCCGTTTGCCGGTATCTGAGAGAGATAGTGTGATGCCGCGTTGGAAACGCTCTGAACCGAAGGTGCGACGAACTGTCCATTCTGATCCTCCAGATTTGCAACTCCAAAGTGGTCAGCCACCACGCTTCTCTGGTAGGTGGCTGCGATGTAGCTGATCGAATACGGAGTGGAGTTCATTGTTGAGATTATTCCGGAGTTCCCGTTCCCGGTTTCTGATCCAGCAACCGTTGGCCAGTTGACTGCCGTTCCATACGACACTTGGTTGTTCCAAGTGGCATTTGCTTTGCTCAAGAACGATGTGAACATGAATGTATCTCCGCTTCCATCAGATCTGTGTACCGGCACGATCGCATGGTTAGGCAGGGTCACTCCCGGATTTAGTGCTGCAATGGCGGTATCGTTCCAGTTTGTTATGGTTCCCCTGAAGATTCCCGCTATCACGTTTCCACTCAGGTTGAGGGTGGTCGAAATACCAGGAATGTTGTATGCGATGTACTGATATGAAATCATTATGGGTATGTTCATGGCCCACTGGTCCTTGGCGGCCGTACTGGAAGACATATAAGCATCCGAAGCGCCTATGACAACTGTCCCTTGAAGGGCACTAGATATTCCCGTCCCGCTTCCTGTCGATAAGGTTGTTATCGTCGCATTGGTATAGTTGCCAGCCCATGCATTGAAAACTGGATACAACAAAGTTGATCCAGACTCCGAGAGAGTGACTTTTGCGGGCTGGTTATTGTGTTTTCCTCCCAAATATACTGCTGCGACGCCTCCAACAACAACAATCACGACAACTACAACTGCAATTATTGCTATCGTAGACTTATTCATATACTCTCAGGCGGCTGATTATCCATGAATACTTATCAAGATTCGAATGAGTATAGGGGGGAGACGATAGCGTAAGTAGTAGTACATACAATACATATCATACCGTTAAGTAGTCTCAGACGGAAGGAAAGAGGGGGTCACATTTTCAGACTTCCGAATCACTTCTATCTCGAACGATTCAGACTGGAACAGCATTCTGTACTGCCACACTTCTGGCATCCAGACACTTGAAAGGTAAACGTTTTATCAAGTTTTGAATAATGGTTTTGCATGGAACTCACTAACGGAGAGAGAAAAATCATAAAATATCTTAGAGGTAAGGGCTACGTTGGAACAGACGAACTCTTCAAGATATTCGACAAGAATGAAGTGACGAGTTCCATTTCGTGGTTGCGAGATAAGAAGATCATCAACGTTCTGGAGAAACCGATTACCTACTTCACCATAGGTTCAGAGGGGGAAAAGGTACTTTCGTCGGGTCTCCCGGAGGAGAACCTTCTGAAATTCTACAGTTCGGGCAAGAGGAATACCGTTGATCTTGAAAGAGCTCTGGGAGACGATCTGAGATATGGACTTGCCCAGGCCTTCAGGAATGGTGGAAAGGTAGTAAGTGGAGAACTTGTGCTCGATGGAGATCAAAAGCTTCGAGAACAGATATCTAAGACAAAGAAAGCGCTTGAGATGGCTAGGGAAGGTAAGCTCAGCGAATCGGACGCCCAGTTGCTCAAACCTAGGAAAGGGTTTGTAAACGAGAAAGTGAGAATGGAAAGGACTGTCAAGCTTACGGCTGTGGGGGAACAGATCGCACCAGAGGCCCTGGAAGAGAGCGATGAGATAAATCAGATCACTCCGGAGATCATAGAGAATTTCAACGAAGCGATGAATCTACGGCCCTATGACCCAACACTATATGCTCCAAGATACCTTCCGGGAAAAGTCCACCCTCTATCAGAATTCATTGAAGAAGTCAGGCAGGTAATGCTGGAGATGGGCTTCAAGGAACTGAAGGGGAAGATTGTTGAATCGGCATTCTGGAATATGGACATGCTGTTCATTCCGCAAAACCATTCCGCCCGTGATATGCAGGATACCTTTTACCTGAAGGGAAGCACCGAGATTGACCCCGCACTAGCAAGAAAGATAAAACGAGTTCACGAGAAAGGAGTGGGGGACTCGAAGGGATGGCAGTACTCGTGGTCCAAAGATGAAGCGTCAAAACTTCTGCTCAGAACACACACCACAGTTAACACCATCAGATATTTGATCGAACACCCAAAAGAGGAGTGCAAGATATTCTCTGTTGAGAAAATCTTCAGAAAGGAAAACGTGGACGCGAGCCATCTGGCTGAATTCTCACAGGTGGAGGGCGTGATTTCTGGCAAGGGCGTAACATTTGGCGTGCTCATGGATACTCTAGAGAATTTCTATCACAGGCTTGGTGTAAAGGACGTATGGGTCAAGCCTAGTTACTATCCATATACAGAACCCTCATTGGATGTGATAGGGACGTTCAGGGGCAAGAGCATGGAACTCGGAGGGGCCGGAATGTTCAGGCCCGAGGTTCTTCGACCCTGGGGGATAAAATATAATGTTGCTGCCTGGGGTCTGGGGCTGGAAAGACTGCTGGCCATAGTCTTGAAACTCAACGATATCAGGGACATATACAGGAACGATCTCTCCTTCCTCAAGGAGAGAAAAATTCTAAAGAACCTATTCGAAGCCTAAAGGACGTTGTCGAGTTCCTTCTGGATTCCTTTCTTTTCTCTCTTGACTTCGTACTTTTCTGAGATGATGTTTCCGAGCACCTTCATTGTGAGTGCCGGATAGGACGCAGATGGGAGGGGAACGTATGCATCCGAGTCTGAAGAGATTTTGAGACCCTTAATCTGGACCTTGCCCACCAGTTTCTTTCTCTCCCTCTTGTCCAGTCTCTTGCCCTTGATTGTTCCAGTTATGCCGGCCCTCTCCAGCTCTATTTCGTAGATCGGTCTGTCAAAGAGTGTATAGAGGATGTATAGAATCTCTTCGCTCCTCTTGTCGGAGGGGTCGTTCATTGTCTGCTCCCCTATAAGTTCGTATATCGTTGTCTCGTCCTTCTTCAAAAGAAAATAGAGTTTTGACGGTTTGACGTACTTCTCCTTGAGCACGTTGAAATCAGCCATTGCCCAAAGGTAGCCGGTAAGAGCGAGACGGTGAATCTTCGTTTCATCTTCCATGTTTATTTCCTTGTAGATCTCTGAGATGGACTTTCCGTCTCCGCGAAGGATGTCAACTATCCTGTCCTTAAGAAGCATCCCTCTCAAGCTACCGTTCGGCATTATAGGTCAACCATTCTCGATCGCAACTTCTTCTGTATATCTGGGAGTGTAGTGTATTCCATTTCCGATTCTGGTAGCCTGTGTGGTTCAAACGGTCCGTTCCTCCTCATGTAATCAGCTATCGTTGTTGCAGTCTGTCTCGCACCATCGAATGCCTTGTCACCAAGCAGGTCTGCGGGTCCAACGAGCTTCCCCTCCGCGAGCTGGAATCCCAGACCGATGACCCTAGGAGGCCCATCAAATCTGGATGGAGTAGCATCCGCTACTGCAACCGGCATTATGGGTCCGTTGTGACTCCCTCTCATCCATCCCGACACCAGGTGCGGGAAAGTGAATGCCTCTAGAATTTCTCCCATTGCGGGTAGACCGGCTTGTGCCCTCACCATTGCAACGGGATCATCCTTGCCAACGTACTTGCCAGCGATTTCGTGGAGAATATCAGTGCTGACTACAGCAACTGCCTCCTTCGACATTCCAGTACTCTCGGCTGGAAACACTCTCTTTATGACGTATCTCTCTTTCGAACCGATGAGAGCCAGTATGTCATATGTTTCCCCGGGAGTTTTGAGGAGTACCTTCTTGTGTTCTATCGTATCCCATATTTCAAAAGTGAATCCATCGTGCATGTGCGGGTCAATGACCAACCCCGGTGTGTTGAACGGATCAGCGAAAATCTTGTACATTGGAAAATTGAATGCCCCAGGTTCCGTCTTGTCCATCATCAGTGCAACGATTGGTTCGCTTCTCCTTTCCACAAATTCCAGCTCTGCCACGCCAGGGCCCATCCCCTTGAGATTTCCGGAGAATGAATCCTTTAGCAGATCTTGACCAGCGCCATACAGCTTTAATTTCTTTGCCACCTCTGTTGCTTTCAGGAAGGCATCCCACGCAAGACCGTGGATCAGCTCGGAGTCGGCCCCATTCTTGTGTGTCATGATTAGTTGAAGATCGTCTCCTACTGATGTCACGTGATAATCAATAATTTTTGCCTGGTTCTTTGCTTGTTCCATTACCAACCTAGCTTCGTCTTTCAACTGAGGGTGAACTCGCGAGTGTCCCGCTAGTCCGCCTACATCTGCCTTTATCAAACTAACTGTTACTTTCATAGATATATCACCCTTGCCACAGTATATCGTTATACCGTTACAAATAGTTTCTGAAATCAATAAACATAAAAACGAGGGGCGAGTTAAACACGTGATTGTAAATCCAGCAACGAAATTTCAGACTGGTCTCGTTCCTTCATCTCCAGAAAAGACCAGCTATAATGAGTGCAATTCCTATTCCAAGAAGTCCGAGATATGCAGGATGAAACCCCCTGACGGCATATAGGACTATACTCAAAATCAATTCAACTACTCCGACAGCCATAACTCTAAGTTTCATTTCCTTGACCTCACCATGCTAGCCGTCCTGTACTACCGTATAGCATATTAATCCGTAACTCTGTTAGTTTTGCAGAAGTCGCAGGACCTTTGAGACCGCTTGTTTTCTATTGATTCTTTCTTTGATTACTTCCTTTGCGTACCTTTCGATGACGTCTTCTTTTGTTTTGAGAATTTCTACAATTTCTCTCTTTATTCTTTCCTTCTCTCTGCTCAGCTGAAAATCGCCGATGTTTTTATCATACCTTGTGGAGTTAACTAACTCGACGAGTTCTCTTATTCCTTCTCCCGTAAGTGCAGATACTTTTGCCAGACTGTGCTTCTTTGAGAGGTCAGGTATGCTGATTGTTTCCATCAGTTCCTTTTCCGCAATGATTGCATCTGGCCTGTCAGACTTGTTCAGCACAATGAAGTCGCCAATCTCCATCTGTCCTGCCTTGAGGGCCTGGACCTCGTCGCCCAACCCAGGAGACAGGACCATCAGGATCTTGTCCGAATAGTGGAGGATATCTGTTTCATCCTGTCCCGTCCCAACAGACTCTACCAGAGTCATTGTGAAGCCCAGGTAAGAAAGGAGGTCCAGGGAATCTCCCAGTGCGAGATTGAGTCCTCCAGACGAACCACGCGTTGCCATGCTCCTGACATAGATGTTGTCAGTGCTCTCCAGTCTTAGCCTGTTGCCCAATAGGGATCCACCGCTGAATGGAGATGTGGCGTCTATCATTATAATTGCCAATTTCTCCTTTTTTGAAAACTCTGCAGCCAGCCTGGATATCAAAGAACTCTTACCGACCCCGGGGGGACCGGTAACACCTACGACATAGGTGTTCTTCGTTCTCCTTTTAATTCTCCTCAACAAGTCGGAATAGCCATCGCTTCTGTTCTCTATTATCGAAATCAGTTTTCCTATATCCCTGCGGTTTCCTTTTTTGGCAGACAGGATAAGCTCAGATACCTTGGGCATCCGCTTCCCATTTCTTCAACGGTAAATTACTTTTCTTTTATTCCCCTTCTGAGAGCCCGTAAAGGAAGCATGACGCAATTGATCCTTCCGGGCGAAATCTTGACGGGGAAATTTTCAACGAATGCTAGGTCGTCCTGTTCCTTCAAGGATTTGATCTCCTTTCCAACCGCACTCTCGCAGAACATATCTGTGGAAACTATTGAGAGGATGCATCCCTCTCCCTGCCACTTTATGTCCTCTATCTTGTTCCCGTCAGTTTTTATGTATAGAACTATCTTGTCGCCACAGGTTGTCGATGCCTCATCGATCTTGATGTCGTAATCTTCCATCTTCCCGTTCTTCATCGGGTTCTGGTAGCGGTCCATCACTTCGTCGTTGTACATCTAGATCTCACCGAGCGATGTGATGAATGCATCAACATCGTCTTCCCCGTTGTAAACATAGAATGATGCCCTTGCTGTACCAGACAGATCCAGGGTCCTCATCAACGGTTCGGCACAGTGGTGACCAGACCGGACGTAGACGTTTCTCTCGTCAAGAAAAGTGGCGATGTCGTGGGAGTGGTACAACTTGTCCACTTTCACGTTCTTGTTCTCCAGATTCCTCTTTACGTCTGTGGTGTCCTTGACATTGAAGGCTATCACTCCCCCTCTTTCCTCAGGATTCCTCGGACCGTAATACTTCACGTTTTTCATGTTGTCCAGCCTCTTGAGCGTCATCGATGTCAGGTGCTTCTCGTGTCTCCTTACTTCTTCCATTCCCATTTTTTTCAGATAATCAACTGCAGCTGAAAGGCCGACTGCCCCTTCAACGTTCGGTGTTCCCGCCTCGAACTTTATTGGAGGGTCCTCGAATATGACTTTGTGGAAATCCACATCTCTGATCATCTCGCCGCCTCTATTGAACGGTTGCATCTCGTCAAGAAGATTGTACTTTCCATACAGCACGCCTATTCCCATAGGTCCAAGCATCTTGTGACCCGAGAATGCGACGAAGTCGAATTCCCCCTTCACTTTGAATGGCATGTGGGGCACAGATTGTGCAGCGTCTATTATGAATACGGAGTTGTTCTCTTTTGCAACCTTTCCGATCTCTTCTATTGGATTTATCGTACCAAGTACGTTGGATTGATGAGTCACGGAAACTATCTTCGTTTCCTTCTTCAGTTTTGATTTCAGGTCTTCTAAGTCGAGATGGCCCTCTTCGTCAAGGTTAGCATAGTCCAGCTTTACCCCCCGTTCTTCCAGTCTCATCCAGGGGAGAATATTGCTGTGGTGTTCCATAG
>JACWAC010000123.1 GCA_014874235.1 Thermoplasmatales archaeon | reverse complement strand
GTCCAATCATTCCTTCCTTCGCCAGAGTGTTCAGATTCGGTTTGTTGGCAGCTTCCAGTGATGTTTTTCCATTGAAGGACTCGAACGGCCTGTCTCCGAGTCCGTCTGCGATTATCAAAAGGATCTTCATCGTTTGGGATTCTTTTTAGATAAAATAAATTTACCCCACGAAGATCAGAACTGCCACGACAGTGGCGAACAAGGCAGCTCCAAAATTCACAGAATATTTTGTCAGATAACCTCTGTTTTCAAGCGTCTCACCAAGAACTGAGTCGAAAAGCGAGCCTGCAAAGGCCAGGAGACCAGATACGAGAATCAATCCGGGCAAGGATTTTAGGGGAATCGACCCCAATAGCCCGTAGATAACGAAACCGAGAAGCGAAAAGATTATCGGAAAGACGAAAGAGACAGCTGTTCCGAGAATAGATACCCCACCATTGATTCCGGTCTCTCCGGGTTTGAGAGTCAGAATCATATACGTATTCTCATCGAGGGAACCTATTTCTGAAGCAGCGGTATCCGACAGAATAGTTCCCAGAGCGACCACGAACAAGAAAAAAATGAGGTTTGGACTGAAGTTCCAAAAATTCAGCAGGGATATTGCAGCAGGCAGCGCACCTGCAGCCAGAACATTTCTTGCCCCCCTCTCTCCTTTCAATCCCTCCTGCAGACTCCATGATTTCTTCTTCTCGAATCCTGCCAGTGTTGAAATATATGAAAGACCTAGGAATAGGAAGAGCATCACGAAAAAGAGCCATCCGCCTCCGATGATTATCAGTGAACCTACTACCCCGGCCGCTATGGCACCTTCTCTGCTGAATGCCTTGATCCTTAACCCCAACAAGAAAAGGAGCGGAATAAATACCAGAAGGAGTAGATTATATTCATTCATACGAGATTTGCAAATTCTGATATTTTATTTATCAGTTGCGATTTCGAAACTATATCCCTCGCCGGATCGGTTCTTATCTCGAATTCTCCCGCAGTAACGCCTTCCGGGGTGGCAGTACTCTTTACCACTTTAGGAGCGCCTTTTCACAATCGAAAAGATGGACAAGACAGAGGTGCTAATGCTTTGTGGGAGCAATAGACCCGCCTCTAGTGTGCCCTTACGGTCCTGGCTTGCAGATCAGGCGGTCCAAGAAGCGATCGGATGTCGCCTGAAGAGCTTTCTTATTTGGGAGGAATAATGATCCAAAAACTCCTGCAAAAGTGTTATTACTCCTTTCACAATTTGCTTTGGTGCCCTTAAAGGAAATTCGCAAATGCATGGTCCACGGTTACTACAGGGGTCACGATTGTCCTTCCTGTGGGGAAGAGGGGAAGTTCATACTTTCTGACGAGGAAGTGGATATGCTGGGCAGGGTCATAACGGGAATTCTGAGGCACAAACCTGACAAGTACCACCTCGAAATTTCTGACAGGGGATACGTGAATATAGACGAGATGGTACAGGAAATTCGCTTTTACTACAGGAGATTCCATTTCGTGGGTCCATCACACATATTCGCGATAGTGCTGACGGACCAGAAAGGCAGATATCAGCTGAGCGATAACAAGAGGTACCTGAGAGCGACCTATGGACATTCGATCGATGTTGATCTTACAGACTTGCCATCAGAAGGAGTACCAGAGATCCTCTACTATCCAACAAACAAGGAGGAGTTCGAAATCCTCAAGGAAAACGGCATATTGCCCTCTGACAGGAGATGGATTCATCTTTCTAGCTCAAAGGAGAAAGCGTATATCGCTGGCCTCTACCACTTTGATACTCCGCTCGTTATTCCTATCAGGAGCGAAGCAATCTTGGGGAGCGGAGAGAGCATATACCACGCGGGCCAGGAAGTTTTCATCTGCAAATTCGTCAATCCGGAAAGCATGAATGAACCAGAGGATTATGAAGGAAAGATAGACGAGGGGACTCTCAAGGAAATAAAGATCTCCAAAGAGAGGAAGATGAGGGTCAAACAAGAGGGCTGGTAGATCAGCGGAAGATCGCCTGCTTTGCAAGCAGGAGGCCCGGGGTTCAAATCCCCGCCAGTCCATTCGCGTCTTGGTGTGATTCTCCAAAAAAATAAATAATTCAAATTAGATCTTTGGATTCGATCACTTCGGCGAATTCTTGGTCTAGAGATGCGAGGTTGATATTGTGCACCTCTTCAGCCGGAATAACTCGTCCATTCGGAGCTTTCCTGTCAAATGTTGCACACGCATCTTCTATCACGTAGCTTTTGAATCCAAGATTTCCAGACATTCTGACAGTTGTGCTCACGCAGTGATCTGTTACAAGACCTACGTAGTAGACGCTGGGGTCTCCCATATTTCTGAGTCTGGATTCAAGATCGGTACCTATGAAGGCGCTATTGACGTGTTTGGTGATTACGATTTCTCCATGAATGGGTTTCACTTCATCTTTGAATTCAAAAGTTGTCTTGCCTTCCCTGAAAATCGAGTCTGGATTTAGGGAGCCATGCCTAACGTGAATAATTGCTCTGCCCTTCTCCCTGAATCTGTCGATCAATTTGGAGATCACCAGTTCTGCATTATGATTGTTTCTCTGTCCGAGCGAGGGGTCAAGCCACGCCTTCTGCACGTCAATGATTACGAGGACAGAATTCTCATTTATCTCGACCACTTTAATTCATTCCGATAATTCTATGCTATCGTTAATAGATTTTCCTATATTTCTAAGTTGGATCAACAGTGCGTTTGTGAATTCAGGCAGATCTCCCGGATGTCTCGAGGTAACTAGGTTCTCGTCTATAACTACTGCTTTGTCTTCATAGTTTGCACCCGCTCCCGCCAATTCATCCTTTACTGAAATGAAGGATGTCATTGCTTTCCCTTTCACCACGCCAGCACTGATCAATATTTGAGGACCGTGACAAATAGCTCCTACTGGTTTCCTTGACTCCAGGAATTCCTTTGCAATACTCTTCACGTTTTTATCATCCCTGATGTGAGATGGCCCCTTTCCCCCTGGAATCACCAACGAGTCGTATTCTTCTGGTCTTACATCCCTGAATGCTATGTCCGCATCAATTGGATAACCATGCTTGCCCGTTAGCCTCCCCTTTTCTTTCCAGGCGACTACGGGTGTGTGCCCTTCTTCCATTGCCCTGTAGTAGGGATAGAAGAATTCCAAATCCTCAAACTCTTCTCCTAAGAGGAACAAGATTTTCATGAACTCCCTAACCAGAATTCTCCAATTAAACTATTTTCTTCCACAACTTAGAGGCAATTTTACTCTGAATCGGCAAAATCAGAACTTCGCAAATTATTAAATTCTCAGAGTCTTTTTCCCTTGCAACTACTCTGCCGGGGTAGCCTAGCCCGGACAAGGCGATAGATTCGAGATCTATTGTTCGCAAGAGCTCGGGAGTTCAAATCTCCCCC
>JACWAC010000023.1 GCA_014874235.1 Thermoplasmatales archaeon | reverse complement strand
GGTCTCTACAGACTGGTGCAACATCCTTAAATTAAGTGGAACCAACAGTACCGTGAATATGAGTATGATCAGTATGCTGGTTGGAATGCTTCCCCCATAGACCAGAAAGTATGAAAGCGCAAGAGTCACTGGCGAAAAGATCAAGGGCAGCATCACGTAGAACTGGTTCCGAAGAGAGAGCCTATATACCGTCAAGATGATCGATATCATGAACGCAATGAAAGTGCTGACGAACGAAAATATTATGGTGTTGCCAAGCAAAACTGGTATGGAGATCTGTAGTTTGCGTGCGACAAGTGCAGGGTTGATCTGCCAGAGGGGATATTTTGTGAACATCCCGAACAGAGGCATCAGGACAAAAATTAGGAATACCACTAGTCCTGCGATTGCACCCCTGTTGTATCGATTGAGTGGATTTGGAAGACTCGACTCGTTTCTGCGAGAACTTGCATTAATTGACAGATATGCGTACAGCGGAATTATGAGTATGGCAACCTGCATAAGTCCCAAGAAAGAAGCATTGGCGAACGGGAATTGACCAAAGGATGGGAATATGTTCTTAAATTCATAAATCATCACTTCCAGAGTGGAATATGAAGGTCCACCAATTATCAATGGCAGACTGAACCCCTCGAACGACAGAATGAATGTCAGGATTCCCCCGAGCAGACCACCTCTCAGGGAGTTTGGAAGGTAAAATTTCGAGATTATGTGAGAATCTCTTGCGCCGAGGGTTTTCGCAGAGTACACCTCTTTGATGCTTGTGGAGTTGCCAGTTGAGTAGGCAAGTACGGCAATCATGGGTGAATTATAGATGACGTTCCCATAGATTATTTCCCAGAACCTCGCGGAAAATCCGAAGAGAGAAATGATTCCGAGAGACATGATAAGGCCAGGCAAGACGTATGTGACTAGCAGTAAGGAGATGATGACGCCCTTGTATCTGCCATTATAGATGACCAACAGAATTCCATACAGCAGTCCAACTGCCAGCGAAATTGCCGTGGAGACGGTCGCCTGGAGAAATGATTGTTCTACGGATGAGGATAGTACCCGGAAGAACAACCTGGACTCCGAAAAGTGAATAGAATAGTAAAACAAGAAAATCAAGGGTATCAGTACTACAATAGTCACATATCCAGTAACGTAAATCAAGGGTATCTTCAGGTTACGTTTCAATTGAACTCCACTCTAGAGACCAGGCTGCGATGTTCTTTGATGCCATGGTCATGTTAAGATATGCATTCAGTGGGATTATGGATGTGATAGGAGGATTCACCGAGTATATGGACGGCAAGGTGACGTTCATGCTGGCCGGATAAGTCCATTCGTTCAGTGGTATGAGATCTTGAACCTTTTCGCCCAGAAGCCAGTTTACGAATTTCTCGTCTATGTTCTTGTGCTTTGAAGAGTTTAAGATTCCAACACCAAGCACCTGCATCCAGGCATAACTCTTGCCTTTGTAGTGAAAGGCAGTGGTCCCTATCGCCGAGTAATTGAAATAAGCATTGTAGGCTGGGTCTGTTGCATATGAGAAAAACATCTGCCTTGGCCCGTTCTCAAAAAGTGAAAACCCTGAGTCCCAGTCCTGAGTAAACTGAATACCTTTCGATTGGTTCCAGAACGATGTCCAACTGGCGTTAAGCACTCCCTTATAGAACGCGATTTGTCCAAGCAGGAAGTCCTCTCCATTTATGCTCGTGGTTGGATTTTCAAGTATGTACTGGTTAGCTATAGTTGAGTTGTTGAAATCAGAAAAAGAAAGATTCTTCAGTATGGTTGAGTTAATCGGTCCAGAGAGATTGTAGTCGCTGGTAAGCGGCGAGTATTCGTACGGAATCACGTACCCGGATGACTGAATGAAGGTGAAGAGTGAATGGTTGAGATAAGTTTCATTGCTGACATTGAACCGGAACAGAAGGCCACTGTTTGCAGCCAGATAGGAATCAATATTGTTCAACCCAATGACTATGTCGTATCCACTACCTTTTGTTTGGACGATCTGATCGTACAAATCACCTGATCCGTTTTCTATGTTGACCTTGACGTGATACCATTGCTCAAAGTTGTTAACTATGTAGTTGAGGGTCTGGTTCGGGTTTTCACCATATTGGAAAAACGAACTATATGTCAACACATTAATCGTTGGCTCTTGTGACGGCACGATGGATGGATAAGCGACGTACACCATAGCTGTCGCAACTAAAACTATGCCAATGACTATATATACCGTGTAGCTTCTTTTTTTCTTTATTACTTCATTACTCATTTCTTTCCCTCCGCCAGTATTATCTGGGTCAGGTTCGTTGGGTCGATCTGCTCGATCCTCTCAGCCCGCATCAGCGAGCTCCCCTGTAAAAGTCAATCAGTACAGCATATAAAACAATTTTGAGTTAATTCCTGTGACATTATGCTTGATAGCGAAGGGCATCGCTAGATTTAGTATGAAGCATTCCAATGGGATATTAGAGTCCCCTTTCACTGATACGATCAGGAATCGTGTGCCAGGAATGGCTTCGCTAATTCCACAGATGGAAAGCACCTGTGCTCTGATTGGGGGAACACGTATAAACGATCCTTGGATTAAATTTCGTGAGGGAAAGCCTCAGATAGGTGTATTAGGGAGGCGGCTACAATCTGGCAATCTAGACCCTCAAAGGTGTGTACGCTACTAACCATAATATCAGAGCAGTTTGTTGGATAACATTTTATTATCAAATACATTTAGGTTTATGTTTATATCAAAACTTGAACGAGCGGCAATGGGTTATACCTATGATGACGTTCTCCTGATTCCGGGTCCAAGCAGGATAGAACCTAAGGGTGTCAGCGTTGAATCCGCCCTTACCCGACACATTAAACTCAATATTCCCATCGTTTCATCTCCAATGGATACGGTATCGGAAGCAGAAATGGCAATAGCCCTTGCAAGACTGGGAGGTATCGGAATAATTCACAGGAACAACAAGAAAGAGGTGCAAGCAGAAATGATTCAGAAAGTCAAGAGGGAGGAATCGCTGATAATACGGGATTTGTATACAGTAAGTCCAGAAACATCTATCCAGGATGCTATAAAACTGATGAAGGAAAAAAGAATTGCCGGTCTGCCTGTAATCCTCAATAACAAGTTGGTGGGGATTCTTACAAACAGAGATATCAGATTCTTGAAGGAAAGCGTACAAAGGGTCCAGGATGTAATGACTAAGGAAGTCGTAACCGGAAATGTCGATTTCTCCATGGAGCAGGCGCTGGAAATAATGAACAGGAAGAAGATAGAAAAGCTGCCCCTTGTAGATGGTTCAGGAAATCTAGTAGGTCTCATAACTGCAAAAGACATAATGAAAAGGGAACAGTATCCCCTAGCCGTTAGGGATGAGGAGGGAAAACTACTGGTTGGAGGTGCGGTGGGAGCTTTCGACATGGAAAGGGCCAAGAAACTTCAGGAGGCAGGCGCGGATGTGATTGTGGTCGATAGTGCACACGGACATAATCTTGACCTGATAGATTCGGTGAAGCGGATGAAAAGGGAGATAGACATTGACATTATTGCAGGAAACATAGCTACATCTCAGGCAGCGGAGGATCTTATCTCTGCAGAGGTGGATGGAATCAGAACGGGAGTTGGACCCGGTTCAATATGTACAACGAGAATCGTAGCTGGAATAGGGGTCCCTCAACTCACAGCAGTTGCACAGACTGCTGAGACTGCTGAGAAGCACGGAATTCCAATCGTTGCGGATGGTGGAATTCGCTACTCGGGTGATATAGTTAAGGCTATTGCCGCTGGAGCAAGTAGCGTTATGCTAGGGTCTCTTTTGGCAGGAACTGATGAAGCGCCCGGCACAGAGATAAACATATCGGGAAGGAGATACAAAACCTACAGAGGAATGGGCTCGCTCGGGGCTGTAATGGGAGGAGAGAACGACAGGTACGGTAAATTGGGATCTGGCAAATTCGTCCCCGAGGGAGTTGAGGGCGCTGTCCCTTACAAGGGGAAGGTCGCTGACACCGTCTTTCAACTTATAGGCGGATTGAAATCTGGAATGGGCTATACCGGTTCTCCGACAATTGCGACTCTCAGAGAGAACGGCAAATTCGTTATTGTGACCCAAGCAGGAATAATCGAAAGTCATCCTCACAATGTGATGCTTCTGAGTGAACCACCCAACTATAGCAACCGGACTTTCTAGAACAAATTGAAAATCGATCGGTACTCCAGGTTACCAATTCAAAACTGCCGACACGGGACAAGATCCCTTGGAAAATACAGGATCTAACTCTTCGTGCGATCAGCGAGACAAGAAATATATGCGTAGTAATGTTTCCACTGACAAACAATGAAAGCTCAACGGAATCTGATCAGGCAGACCATCATTATCTGCACGGTCTTTTTAGTATTATTCTCTTCGACCGTACTCTTCTCTGTCGCTCCAAATTCCGGAGAGAAAGGAAAACAGACTGTGCCTTTGGAAATACCAAATTCATCACAACCGTTTAATGCACAGGAATACCACGTAAATCCATTTAGCAGTTATTCAGCTGAGCCTGCACCGATGGGTATAGCTGACTACGGGCTAGGATACGGTGGAACCCCGTATAATTATTCGACTACATCATTCCTTGGGATTATAAGTCTATACTCACTCTCAACCATGAACTCCACTGCAGTAGACGTTCTAGGAAACATGACATTCCAACTGAATCTCAACCTAGTTTTCACTAGCAGTGGTATTCAATATGACTACTGGGTACAGAACGTGGCTTACGTCAATACTTCCAACAACGAAGTGTCTTTCCTCGACAATGTATGGAATCTTTCCAGCCAGCATGCAGCGGTTTACAACTCCAGCTTAATAGGCAATGGTACCCTTAGCTCTGCCGGCAATTTTTCATTTTACTATGATTTAGCCACTTCATCTCTAAAAGGGAACAACATCTCATTGACTTATCCTACGGCAATACAGCTCAAAATGATCGCCGCTCGCAGTATCTTGGGACTGCCAGAGGTCGACTTTCTTTACAATGATGGATGGGGTTGGATTGTCTATGACAACGTAATCTTCCAGTTTGCGAAGGAAACACATGCGTCTCCCGCCTTCTACGTTGATGGAAGCACCTACAATCCATTCGGTACTTACTATGATGCAGAACTAATAATGGGGGGTCCAGGAAATGGGAGTCAAACAGAAGATGTTAATTCGTCCGTTTATATGACCCTTAATTACTACAACGGACACAACTACCAATCGATCCAGAATGCGTACAATTTTGGAAGCGATACTGCAGAATCGATTTATAATGTCAGTGCTCAAGGTGTTTACAACGAAACAAACGGCCAGCTATATTCTAAGGCTTCAAACGGACCGGGTGCGTTGAAACTGATATACTACGCAGGTGAACTTTCAGGCTTAAGAATTCTCAGTACCATCCAGAATGGGGCCCTTTTTATCAACGATACCAACATCACAGATTTCAAGAACGGAACGGTTAACGTTTCGCTATTTCCCGGCACGTACTCTATTAAACTCTACGATTACTCCAGTGGCACATTCTCCGATCTGGGAAATCTGACACTGACAGCCGGCAAGCAGTACAACATTACCAATGATCTTTATGTTGTGGAATTCCTTGAGTCAGGACTCAGGTCCGGCGTTACCTGGTATCTGAATGTATCCGGACAGAGCTCTGGTCCGATATCAGGCAGTACTTATAGCCTAGACTTACAGAACGGCACTTACAATTACAGTTTTTACTCCTCGAGCAACGAATATCACGCAGTGAACGGCTCTGGGACGTTCGTAGTCAACGGCTCTTCACTGAAAATGTATGTAACTTTCATGCCACAGCTGTTCAATGTAATTTTTGTGGAATCCGGTCTTCCCCAGGGGACCAGGTGGACAGTAACATTGAACGGGAAAGGGAGCTCGAATTCCACTAATGACTCAATCGCCTTTTCTGTAACCAATGGTACATACGATTTCATTATTCCTAGAGTAAACAGCTACGGTCCAGCTATTTCAACTGGTTCCGTCACCGTGCGAGGAAACGCGACGACTGAGAATGTTTTATTCTCAATTCTGGATGGTTATTTTGTGGGAAGCATAAAACCGGGAAATGCATTTATAGTTGTTAATGGGACCACTTATAGGGCAGCAGATGGAAATTACAACATATCATTAGAGCCTGGCAACTACTCCCTGAAGATAACAGCTGCAGGATACGTCACATTTTACACGAACATCACTATATCCTCTTTGAAGGTTACACACATTCAGGTTACAAATCTGGTACAGAATGTTAGCCATATCCCCTACGTTGAGGTGGGTGCATTGGTATTACTCCTCTTGGTCATTATACTTGCTCTGGCTCTGACTAGGCGAAGGAAATGAGATGCGGTGGGTTACTCGCTAGATTCCCTGAGGATGATAGGGTTTCTTATTCCATTCAATACAGGGATCAAAATGATTGAATTCAAGGTGGAGGATAGAATCTTTGAAATGTTCCCAGAGTTCCTGAGTGGAATAGTAGTTTGCAAAGAGATAGAAAACACCGGGGTTGACGAAGATATAATGCGGATGTTGAGAACTGCAGAAGAAAGCAATAGGAAGGAGTTTGTCCTCGAAGGTCTTGGTTCAATTCCCTATTTCAAAGAATGGAGAAGGGCGTATTCATCCTTTGGGGTCGATCCAACAAAATTCAAGAGTTCCAGTGAAGCTCTCGCAAGGAGGGCTATCAAGGGGAACCTCGTGCCTCACATAAACAAATTGGTAGATTCGTACAACTTCATCTCCCTCAAATATCATACGCCTTGTGGGGGTGAAGACACAGACAAGCTGAATGGAGACATAATGCTAAAGTACGCAGAGGGCGATGAAAAATTCACACCACTCGGAACAGAACAAGAGGTCGCGATCAACAGAGGAGAGATAATCTACTCTTCAGGAAAGGAAGTGATCTGCAGCAAGTGGAACTGGAGAGAGTCCGAAAAGACCAAACTCAGGGAGGGTACAAAAAATGCTTTTCTGATCATAGAGACACTTCCTCCCATTACTGATCAAGTACTGAAAGATGCCACTGAAGAACTCGGGAATATTGTATCTAGATTTTGTAAGGGTACCGAATATCACTTCATCGGTTTCGACAACAGATCCTGCCAGATTTGCTAGATGAACGGAGTTCTGGGCTTTACTTCGGATTTGAACCTTGTGGTAAGTCCCGGCTGCCGGATTTGAACCAGCGACCTGTGGATGGCGGCGGTTGCGCCACAGCGCTATCCCTCTACAGTCCACCGCTCTACCAACTGAGCTAAGCCGGGTATTGGGTTATCCGTGCACACAAAAATATTTTTCCTATGATTTTCAAGATTCTCTGAGTTATAGAAAATATAATTTTTGAGATGCTATCTGTGTCAAAAGAATCGCCACTATCAATCTTCCATAAGCGAGAAAACGGGAGGAAAATATTAATTAGCAAGGAATATATTTATCTGTAGGTGAAAATCGATGCCAATGACGTTCAGGAAAAAAACTGTTATAAGAACAGATAGACCACCAAAAGAGCCAAGAAAATACATCGATCTTAATGAATATCAATTCGCAGATGAACCTGGAGCAGGAACGTCTGTGAAGGTTGGAGAATTGGTGAAATTTGAAGAGGTTCCACAGTTCTCTGAGATTGTATTAAACGGCGACGTTCTGATTCTAGACTATGCCGCAATTCAATCCGATGAACTTCAAATGAGACGAATCGTAAGCGAACTCAAGAGATCTGCAGGAGACAATGGCGGAGACGTCGTTGCACTTGGAAACAGATATCTCATCGTTACTCCTAGAGGAATGAAGATAGACAGGAATAAAGTCAGGGCGCTATCTTCTCTTTAATTTTCTTATTTTACCTTCCACCTTTCCTTCTCAGATCTTGAAATCAAGCTAGATTCTTTACAGTGCCAGATTATCCATTGAAGAAGAATTAGACACAAGTAAACGTTATTAATGATTGAAAAATTCGGGGAGGATGGCATCATCTCTACTAAGTTGGGAGCTGTTCGTACTCGCAACTGCACTGATAGGGCTTGCATATGCTGCATTGCAAAGCTTCTTGCTTCTTAAAATACCGGTTACTGAACAGAAACCGGAAAAAATATCAATGTCAATCCGTCAGGGCGCTAACGCCTTTATGCGAAGACAGTATACCAGCGTATTCACATTCGCTGCGATACTAGCAATAATCATTTTTGTTGCCTTCTATGCAGAATCAGGATTGTCTGAAGCATGGAAACTGACTCTTGGCTTCGTAGTAGGTGCAACGGGGTCTGCGGTGGCAGGTCTTATAGGAATGAGTATTTCCGTAAGGGCAAACGTCCGGACCGCAATTGAAGCCAAGAAGGGACTAAATCCAGCTCTGAAACTCGCCTTTAGGGGGGGAACAGTTACTGGTCTCATGGTAGCTTCCCTTGCTCTGTTAGGATTAGTGCTGTTCTACATGTGGTTCGGAAGCCCAATTCCGATGATTGGTTATATTTTTGGAGCTTCCCTGGTAAGTCTGTTTGCGAGAGTGGGGGGAGGAATTTACACCAAGGGGGCTGATGTTGGTGCTGATCTGGTGGGGAAAATCGAAGCAGGAATTCCAGAAGACGATCCGAGAAATCCCGCCGTTATTGCTGATAACGTTGGAGACAATGTTGGGGACTGTGCAGGAATGGGTGCTGATCTGTTTGAGACGTACGTGGTGACTGCCCTGTCTGCAATGTTGGTAGGTTATTTCATATACATAAATGGACTCAGTCCATACAGATCACAAAGTCTGGTCATCCTTCCTCTCGCGATAGGGGGAACGGGTATCCTTGCGACCATAGCAGGTTCTTTCTTTGTAAAGAAAGGAGAAAAGCAGAGAATAATGACCGCACTTTACAAGGGACTAATTGTAACTGTAATTCTGTCCGCAATCGGGTTTTATGTCGTAGATCTCTACTTGATGAACGGAAATCTGGCAATTTACTTCGATGCAATAATTGGAATGATCATTATGGGAGTCATCGTCTACGTCACCGAGTTCTATACCTCAGAGAGATTCTCTCCAGTTGCAAAGATAGCTAAATCATCTGTTACAGGAACTGGTACAAATATTATCACCGGTCTGGCGTACGGACTCCAAGCAGTCTTCATTCCTGCGGTTGTCATTGTAGGAGGCATCGTAGTTTCATATTTCATTACCTACTCATCGTTCGGAAGTAGTGCAGAAATGGGCCTGTACGGAATAGCAATTGCAGCGGCAAGCATGCTCTCAGCCACCGGTATGATCATCTCCATCGACTCTTATGGACCAATCACCGACAACGCAGGTGGAATTGCAGAGATGGCTGGTTTCGATGAGAAAACAAGGAGAGATGTCACAGATCCCCTTGATGCCGTCGGAAACACTACCAAGGCTGTCACGAAAGGCTATGCAATAGGAAGTGCTGCATTGGCTGCCCTGACGTTGTTTGCGGCGTACCAATTCTCAATAGACAAGGTGCCTCTTTTCCAGAGCATTCAACTCACGAGTCCAGTCGTGGTAGCAGGACTTTTGATCGGTGGATCTCTTCCGTTCTTCTTCACTTCTTATCTGATGAATGCGGTCGGAAAGGCTGCATCTTCCATTGTTGAAGAGGTGAGGTCACAGTTCAAACTCAAACCCAAGATTCTCACGGGTGAAGACGAACCTGATTACGGCAAGGCTGTAGATATAGTGACTAAGGAGGCACTCAGGCAATTGATGGTACCGGCCTTAATCGCTGTCCTGACTCCAGTAGTGACCGGATTTGTCCTTGGACCCCTCGCCGTAAGCGGATTGCTGATGGGGGTAATCATATCTGGATTCCCGCTCGCGATAATGATGACGGTAGGAGGAGGAGCCTGGGATAATGCCAAGAAGTACATAGAGCAAGGCAAGTATGGCGGGAAAGGATCAGAAGCTCACAAGTCCGCTGTTGTTGGAGATACTGTAGGGGACGCTACCAAAGATACTGCAGGGCCCGCAATTAATCCACTCATCAAGGTAGTCAACACCATCTCGATACTATTCGTTTCCATCATTATGTATCACTACCTGATCCATATCTGAATTTTTCTTAATTTTTCTATTTCTTAATCTCTGCCAGAGATTCCTCTCTTTGCTATTTTATCGAATCCAGAGCACTTGGAGGACCTTGAGTGCGTCATTGAGGGCCCTCACGTCGTGTGTGCGGATGTAATCCACTCCAGAATTGGCGGCAAATATCTCAGCGGCCAGTGTCGCGGGAAGTGATTCTGCCGCAGTTCTTCCAGTAATCGATCTCAGGAACGATTTTCTCGATACTGATATCATGACTGGAGTGCCCATCTTCTTCCTAAGATCAGATATGCCTCTCAGGACTCTTATCGATGCCTCTGGATTACTTCCCAGGAAGTAGCCCATTCCAGGGTCTATGATAATTCTTTCCCGTGAAATTCCCGCATCAACTAGTTCTGAAATTCGCTGTTTAAAGAATTCAAGTATTCTTGATAATATCAAGTCCGGATTCGTATAATTTCTATCAGCTTTCCAGCCAGATAGAGTGGAATGCATCACTATCAGTCTACACTTCGACTTTGCAAGGTCAGGATATATTTCTGGGATCGGGAAACCATGAATGTCATTCAGATAGTCTATTCCTTTTTTTATTGCCCAGAGTTGAGTTTCTGGATTGTAGGAATCCAGAGAGAATGGAACTTCCTTCCCAAATTTTTCAAGAACCGGTCCTATTCGTGTGATCTCCTCCTGTGAAGACACCTGCTTGGCTTCTGGATTGCTTGCAGCAGGACCGAGGTCAATCACGTCTGCTCCGGCTTCAATAAGCTCTTTTGTGTGCGCGATAGCGTTCTCACTGTTGAAGTAAAGACCCCCGTCCGAGAAAGAGTCCTCCGTTATGTTCAGAATACCGAAGATTTTGAGATCTGTTCTTTTCATGATTTCAATCCATAGTTGTGAACTGGGCGTGTGGAACTCCCTGGATGTAGATAATGTTCTCTTTGGAGATAAGTCCCAGTTCAATAGCCTCCGTCACACATCTCTCACCAACCAGATTTGCAACCGAACACAGTGACAATAGATCCTTTAAGGCGCCATCCTCTACCAGCACATCTTTGTAGAAGTTTTCAGAAACGTTCAGTCTGTATTTTCCTTCTTTCAGCTGCTTTCCCAATAGTTCCTCATCCGCTGCTGCGAGCAAGGTATCCGCTTTAGTTCTGAACACCCGGGTCCAAATCAAGCCAATCTTCCTACCTAATCAGACTATCAAGAGGTATCCAAAAGGCATATTTCTATTATTGGTATCTTTACCTGGAGTGACTCCATAATCAGCCAAATAGTAGTTGTCCTCAGCCAACCGAAGTCCTGATGCCAACTTTCCCATTTTCACCTAATTATGCGATATGATTGTCCATTGTTTTGTTCAATAACGTTTCCTTTCTTTTGCATCATCTCTAGGGTTCTTTCGACTTGATCCTCATCTATTCCAGACTTCTTCGCTTCTTCCTGTATATCTCTGATTGACACCCAATTGTTTGGACTGGATTCCATCAATCTCTTTAATATATCCGAGACCGAGAAAGCGGCCTTCCTGTCTTTCTGTGCGAAGCCAGTCATAATTATGTCAACGTCTGGTATCCCATTCACTACGGTAGTTTGGTTCAAGAAAGACTCCATAAGTTTCTCAGCTCTTAGCACATCTTCCTCGTCAACTCTCTCCGAGAGTCTGACTCTTGCTGAAGCCTCGGACAGTCTGACAAGCGCTTCGAGTTGCCTAGGAGTGATTGAAACCGTGCCTTGCTTTGAGGTCGACGCTCTTTTATCGACGTAGAATTTTTTAATCATGCCACTAGCTTTTGGGCTCAGCACTGGGAAACAGGTTTTTCTTGCATAGACGATATACTTCTTCAGGAAGTCTCTTTCGAATGTTGGATAGATTCTTGCCTTCTCTCCTCCGAAACCACTTGCTATGCTTTCCCCAGCCTTGTGAACCTTGAGGATGTAATCTGCCATGTCGTTATCAACCTTCCCAGGCCTGTCAACTATAACAAAGATGAGGTCAAATCTCGAAAGTAACGTAACTGGGAATTCGGTCTGTGTTGGAAAAGGTTCGGTTTCATCATATCTTCCAAACTTAGGATTTGCGGCCGCCAGAACGGCGCATCTGGACATCAGAGTCGCATTTATTCCTGCCTTCGAAATGGAAATGGTTTGCTGTTCCATTGCCTGATGCATCGCACCGCTGTCTTCCTTGTCCATCTTATCCAGTTCATCTATCGCGGCCAAACCCCCGTCGGCCAAAACAAGCGTTCCAGCTTCAAGAGTCCACCTTCCCTCAGAAAGTTCGTCTTTAACAGCTGCGGCTGTAAGACCCGCAGCCGAGCTACCCTTGCCTGAAGTATAAACAGCCTTGGGCGCAATGTTAGCTGCATAAGTGAGTATCTGGCTCTTGGCAACACCTGGATCTCCAAAAAGCAACACATGCACATCCCCTCTGATGTATGTTCCGTCATCGAACGCCTTTCTCTCTCCACCAAACAGTTGCAGAATGATTGCCTCCTTTACCATCTCGTTTCCGAACACCGCAGGAGCGACGCTGCCGACAAGTTTTGAATAGATCTCCGGATCCCTTGACTCCTTCTCTAT
>JACWAC010000122.1 GCA_014874235.1 Thermoplasmatales archaeon | reverse complement strand
TTTTTGAACCCAACAATTTCATGGTAGCTTCTCCCACCACTTCCCTCCCTGAATCCCTGGGTGGGGAGAGAAACTGGGATTATCGATTCATGTGGGTGAGAGATACTGCCTATGTGATAGAAGGCCTGGTACAACTGGGTTATATCGAAGAAGCATCAAAATTCTACTTATCTGTCATCGACAGATTTGAGAAAGACGGAAAACTTACTTCAATCTACAAGGTGAGCGAAGACTCCATGATAGATGAGACCGTTCTGGATCTAGCAGGATACATGAATTCGGCTCCCGTCAGAATAGGGAATGGAGCAGAGAGCCAGTTGCAGATCGACCAGTACGCCTCCCTTATCATTTCATTGAGGATGCTCCTTGAGAACTCAGGATTTCTGAGCGTCCACACGACTGAAAAAGTGTTCATCTTTGGGAATTCACTGATTGACTTGTGGAGAGAGCCGGACTCCTCTATCTGGGAAATAAGAGGAGACAAGAGGCACTACGTATACTCCAAGGCGCTTGCCTGGAAGGGTCTTATTGACTTGGCATGGCTCTACAAGAAAATGGGAAGCGAGGAACAGGCTTCACACGTGCTGGAAGAAGCAAGAACGTTGAGAGAAGAGATCTATGGCAGGGGCGTTTCTCCAAATGGTTACTTCAGGCAGAGTTACGAATCAGATGACGTCGATTCTTCCCTCTTGAGGCTTCCTCTTTTTGGTTTTTGCACCAGTTCAGATAACGTCTACAAGAATACATTCAATGAAATTGAGCGAAACCTGATGCCCGAGAAGTTCCTCTTCAAGAGGTATACCCTTAATGATGGCCTCAAGGGGGAGGACAATGCCTTCCTCATGGTGTCCTTCTGGTACATTCGGAACCTGATACAGAACGGTCAACTACAAGCAGCTCACGATGGCCTGATGATGATCTTGGACCTCATCAATGATGTGAATCTATTGCCGGAAGAGATTGAATTCAAGACTCACAGATATCTAGGAAATTATCCACAAGCATTCAGCCATCTATCACTCATAACAACGATAATGGAATACAACAAGGCACTAAAGAGGCAGAAGTGAATTTCAAACACATTACTCGTTAATATTACTAGAGAAACTTGATCGAAATTGTTGGACTTTTCGGATCACAAAATCTGCCATCAGCAATGTTTAATAAGGTGTTATTGATTACTACTCAACAAGAGGTTGTTAACCAAAGGTGGTAAACATGGTTGATAGAAAGATAAGAAGAAGGGACGATGACTTTTGGGACGATATCCAGGAGTTCATACAGAATAGCGATAGGGAATACAGGAAATTCATCGAAAGATGGTTTGATACTTTCGACGAGATAGAGAACATAAAAGAACAAGACCAGCCGGGAACGTACGTCTACGGATTCACTTACAGATTAGGACAGGACGGTAAGCCTGAATTCAAGGAATTCGGAAACATACCGAGAGAATATTCTGAACTCCCTAGCATGGAATACAGAGAACCCATTACCGATGTGCAGAAGAGAGAGGAAGAGACAGACATAACCATTGAGATTCCGGGCGTGGACAAGAGTGATATAACGATTGAAACGAGCGACAACGTTCTCTTAGTGAAAGTGGACAAAGAAGGAAGAAAGTACTATAAAGAAGTGGAACTCGACGATGAGATCCCTCCTGAAAACATCAAAGCTTCATATTCCAATGGAGTCCTTGACATAATAGTGAAGAAGCCCCCGACAAAGAAGAAGGCAGGGAAAAGGATTCCAGTAGACTGAGCATGTCGACAGATCTGCTGGACCTAATAGACAACGACATCAGAAGAAGGATACTGAGCATTCTGTCCATCAGACCGTCATACACATTCGAACTGGCAAGGTCTCTGGGGAGTTCCCAGCAGCTGATAGCCAAACACATAAAGCTGTTGGAAGACAGCGGGTTGGTTTTCAAAGTGGGGAAGATTGATTCGGATGAGGGCCCCCAGAGGATCCTCTACAAAGCGGATCATCCCCTCCTTTCTCTTTTACAATTTATTGAGAGCATTTCCGTTTTCGACAAAGAAGAGGAGGAAACTGAAACCCTTGAAGGTAATTTGCAAGAGCTGATTGCGCAACTTAAGGAGATCGATAGCAGAATAAGACTCCTGGAGGGCAACCTGAAGGAACTGATATCTGCAAAGCAGCGAGTTTTGCTGGCAATCAATGGATTGCTCACCGACACAGATACTTCGCTGTTCTACAGGATGATCAGGGAAGCATTCGAAAACGACAACTTTGATCTATTCTTCAAGGCAATGAACAAACACACCCTGGAATGAAAAGGATAAAGAAGCAGTCAGATCGCCTGTCACTCATCATTATCAGTTAAGGCTAAACTCATCACACCGCTTCTACTGACTTAGTTAATGATTACGTTCGTTTGAATAGTTCTTTTCATTTGAACATCGGAAGCGGTTTGGAAATCTATTTCTGAAGTTTTAGTGGACACTAAAATAAGAAATATGGGATTTCAATAGTAAATCGTGTATTCGAGACGTGGCGACAAAGGGGAAACGGATACCCCTTCGGGGAAGAGACTCAAGAAGGACGATCCGATAATAGAGTGGGAAGGAACTTTAGACGAACTGATAGCCCAAATAGGTTATTCTAAAGTTCAAGTGCCTTGGGAGGACGTAACCTCCGATCTATCTCAGGTGCAGATGGACCTATTCCACCTTGGGGAAGAGATCCTCACTTCCGGAAAAGGACGCAAACTGAGGGAAGAGGGCGTTTCGTGGATGGAGGAGAGAATAGCCATTTACCTCAAGGAGATTGGAGAGGTTAAACTGTTTGTGATTCCAGGTGGGAGTAAGGAAGCTGCCAGTCTACAACTTTCAAGGACTGTAACAAGAAGAGCGGAGAGGAGACTTGTGGAACTCGACCTTGTGGAAAAAGTCAATCCACTTTCGCTACAGTACATGAACAGACTTTCTTCGCTGATTTTCATGATGGCACTCGCAGCGAACAAGAGGAACAATATCTCGGAAGTCTTGTTTTCTTGGCCAAACCCAGAGAAACTCGGAAAGTGACCATGTTCATATAGATTCTTGTGATAACGATGCATGGCTAGGTCGATTGTAAAGGGGGCCGCTGAGATTAAGGAAATGGACCTGGAGGGTGGAGCGAAGATAAGGTGGCTTATCACACACAGGGATGGAGCAAAGAATTTTTCAATGCGACTGATAACTGTCCCGAAGGGTCAGTCAACTCCTTACCATAGCCACGATTATGAACACGAAATATACGTGCTGGAGGGAAGGGGAGAGGCGGAACTGGATAGTGAGACAATTTCTGTATAAAGAGATTCGTTTCTCTTTATCCCTGGAGGGGTCAAACACACAATTGTAGCCAAAGATTTCATGAAAATGGTGTGTGTCGTACCGATCGAGGCCGCTATAAAGATACTAGGTCCCTGAGTTAGTTCCATGGAACTCCGTCGAAATGCACCTGGCAAAACGGTTAGTCGAATTTTAAAGGAATAGGAAAACTG
>JACWAC010000121.1 GCA_014874235.1 Thermoplasmatales archaeon | reverse complement strand
TGCGGTAATGGAACTCAACGTTCTTTATCGGTGATGTGTGGATGAGCCTCATGCAACTGAATACGAAGATCTCCCTCCATTCCGGGAAGTCTTCCATCAGATTCTTCTTGACATCAGTGGATAGGTCCATGAGAAGGGAGGATGCACCGTACTCCTTCACCGATATCTGCTCGTAGCGCTTCATCACCCTCTTGTACTTCGGTTCTATCATACCGTCGGGAGTGATTCTGCCGAGGTATTCGTCCGTTATGAGTTGAGCCCTCCTCAAGGACATTAAGACCAACAGATTCGTTGAGGAGATACTGGACAATCTATCAGATGAGAAAATAGATCAATTTCTCATCAATGCGCTGTCACACTTCTACATTCCAAGCACAATAACGATCACGACTGACGGACACCACTACGAGAACGTACTGAATGGAGTGTCTAGGAAGCTGGGTATACGCATAAGGGAGAAGCACATGGAAAAGGAATTCGATTCCCAGGACCACGTGATAACGACAATTCCAGGAATAGGTTCTCTGACCGCTTCAATAATTATCGGCAAGATTGGTGACATCAGAAATTTTGATAATGCAAGAAAGCTGGTGGCATTCGCAGGTATAGAACCGGTGATAGTGGAGAGCGGAAAGAAGACTGTCAGAAAAGCGATATCAAAGAGGGGAGACCCTCTGCTGAGATCAGCACTGTATATGAGCATTCTTTCAGCCACAAGATCCAATCCGGTGATCAAGGAGTTCTACGACAGAAAGGTCAAAGAGGGAATGCCGAAGCAGAAGGCAATAGTAGCAGCGTAAAGGAAGATGTGCCACATAATATGGTCAGTCTGTTACAACAACAAACCATTCGAAGTGCCTGAAAAACTCAGGCTTGCATAGCTTTGAAAAATGCGTGGAAATACCACGATCATCAGCGATAGCTATCTATCTCAACCAATCATAACCGGCGATAGAAGTGTTATTATAGCATGCTGTTGGGCTCATATCATATCTGACGCAAAAGAACTCGAATCGTTCTACGGAGAGGAGGGGTCCAGGATAAAGAAATCGCTGCAATCGGTATACGATAAGGCGAAATCATTCAACGGAAAGGACGCATCAAACGACATAGATGAGCTTTACCACAGGCTGGTGTTCCTTCTGGATACCGGTTACGAACATCTACGTTCGAGGAAGTTCGTTGAGAATCTCCTGAAGAGGAGGAAGGAGTGGCTCTTCCGCTTCGTGATTGATCCGGAAGTGGAACCAACCAACAACAGGGCGGAGAGGGCACTCAGGCCAGTCGTGATATACAGGAAGACATCTGGTGGATCGAGATCAGATCGTGGTGCTAATACCTATGCCAGATTGTACTCCATCTTCTATACTACCAAGATCAGAAAGAAGAGTTTCATAATGGAGGTTCCCGGAATGATAGGAAGAAGGGAGTCACATCCGGGCTAAGTGCACATAAGACTGACCAGTTACTACAAAATTAAAATTTTATACCATAGAAATGATTTGTTCATGACACCTTGAGACAAACCGCAAAAGTAATTAGGGTTTGGGATGCCCAATGCCTAGGAAATGAATGAAAGCAGAAGATTTGCTACAGATGAGAAAATGAAGATTGTGCTCGAAGGACTCAGCGGAACCATACAGCAAATGACCGAGTTTCTGAAAACTGATAAAAAGCGATTACTGATTACTGTCGTCTTTGAGCTGCTTCAAGAATCTCTCATAATTCTTGTCATCAAACTCAAAGATCACGCCTCCCACGTAACCACAGTCAAAACATCGGTATTTCCCGGTGATGTAACCCATATCAAAATCGATATGCTCTGAACCACATTGAGGGCATACCCGATGTTTCATCATAGGTTGATGGTTACCTTAACGAAATATGTTTCTAACGAATTTGTCCAAGGAATCAGCATATCTCAACACTTCACATAAATTCGTTCTCTTGCTCCATGATGAATTGCTTCACCTTTCTTATACCCAGGTTGATAGCCATCAGAATGTCGTATTGATCCTCCACAATTAGCCTGAAATCGAACTCACTCTGGTCTACGAATTCTATCCCAATCTTTTCTGCAAGGGCAATATAACCCTGCTTCCTGCCCCTATCGAGACTATTCAGGCTCTCCTTCCCAACCCTTATTTTCTTTCCTTCTGCTATTTTCAGGAACCAGTCTTGATTTGCATAGACGTTACTTTCAAAAGTATCGCAGTTTTCGGGTGGCTCTTTATACACAACCGGCGGGAGGCACTCTATACCCTTCTCCTTCGACTTCGAATCTAAGATGAGCGAGATATTATAGAATTTAACTGCGCTTTCATAGTAATTCAGAAGTGATGAAAATGCTTTCTTCTTGAATGGATCGTAAATTTTATTGAGCTGGCCACCTATCTTTTCTTCCCTTTCATAAAGAGAGACCTTTAGCCCCCGCTTGGAAGCATACAGCGCCGCTTCTAGACCTTGAATACCTGCGCCCTTGATCACGATCTCTCCGTTCAGTTTCCTTTCGGGATTTGCTTCATGACCCACGCTTGGGTTAACACTGCACCTGACTTCTCCGAGAGATAGATCCCTGCAACCTTGGTTACATCTTATGCAAGGTCTCAGCAGTTTTGGGTTGTTCTGCAACTTGTAGGCAAAATATGCATCTGCTAGATGTCCTCTGCCTACAGTTACAAAATCGCACTTGGAAAGTACCCTCTCCACTCCCGCCAGATCCACCACAGATCCAACCAACATAGTTGTGATCTTTGGCTTCCTCTTCAGCCTAGGAAGAATGTGCGTCTCAGGAGAATAGAAAGACGCAGAAGAACCTGGTGGATAAAAATTGCCTGCAGAGAAATTTACATAGTCCAAATTCTTCAATGAATCTATCACCTTTAGTCCGTAGTCTCCGTTCCAGCCACCCGGGTCATCCTCGTAAAGACTCAATCTTATTCCAACTGGAAAATCGCCAACCGCCCTTACTGCGTCTATGATTGCCTGTGGAACAGATAATCTCTTTTCAAAGGTTCCTCCATACCTATCTGTTCTCACATTGAGCGTAGGTGAGAGGAATTGATGTATTAGGTATCCATGAGCGCCGTGAATCTCTATACCATCAAACTTCGCTGACTTCGCAACGACAGCTGCCCTTTCGAATGACCTTATTACACCTTCAATGTCCTCTTCTCCCATTTCTCTTGGTCTCTTCCCCATAAAATCAACCGATGACGGAGCCATCGGTGGTTCTGGATTTTCGTCGTACAGCGCCTTCCCTCCTGCATGAACGAGTTGCATGAATACTTTTGTCCCGTAAGGATGGATGGCCTCCGGAATTCTCCTGAGTTTTGGGACCAGTATTGCACTGTAGGCTCCTAGTTCGTTCCTGGAACCTCTTGCGTTTGAGCCGTCTACATAGGTATACTCGGTGATAATGAGCCCTGCTCCCCCCTTCGCCCTCTCTTCAAGATAGGCAACGAGAGTCTCATTACTGGATCCGTCTGAGTTGGCAAGGTTAGAAATCATTGGTGCCATTACAATTCTGTTCCTAATCCCCAGATTCCCGATCATTCCGGATTCAAACGCCTTCATGATTGGGTGAGTCTAAGAAACTATTAAAAATGTGATTATCGGTTCGTCACAGCCATCTTCCTGCAGCTAACGG
>JACWAC010000022.1 GCA_014874235.1 Thermoplasmatales archaeon | reverse complement strand
GAGCGGAGAACTGAAAGAGCGACCACATCCTTCGATCGCCCTTTGGTATCGGTGGCCCGGTACTATCATTCCTGAGCCTAAAAGTTTGATCGAAATGAACTTTATTTTAGATCGCAAACAGAGTAATAAGCAAGTTCCCTAAAACTCAAGTGTTATATATTCTTTGAAAATTGTGAGTTATTGACTAGCAAGAAAACAATTCACGACTCGATTTACGGATCGATAGAAATTGAAGAGACTGCCTCAGGGATAATTGAAACAAAGGAATTTCAGAGACTGAACACAGTCAAGCAGCTCGGTTTCACGTATCTCGTCTTCCCAGGGGCTACCCACTCAAGGTTTGAGCACTCCCTAGGAACATATTATCTTGCAAGGGAGGCTTCCAGCAATCTAGATATGGAAGCGAAAGACGTTACAGACGTCTCGCTGGCAGGACTGCTCCATGATGTTGGGCACTCACCGTTTTCGCATGCACTGGAAGACTCCATGATCAAGATGTACGGAAAGGATCACCTGGACGTAACTATTGATACGATAGAGGGGAAAACACCAGAAAATGAATTGAGTGACATTCTAGGAGACCACAAGAAAGCAGTGGTCGAAATACTGCAAGGCAAGAAAGGCGTTCTGAGCAGACTGATTTCAGGGAACGGCGATGTAGACCAGATAGACTATCTCGCCAGGGACTCACACTACACCGGAGTAGCGCTTGGGGCAGTGGACATCCCAAGGATACTGAGGGTTCTATCAATTCACGAAGGCGAATTCTGTGTGGAAGAAAAGGGGCTCCCTCCCGTTGAAGGTTTGATGGTCGCTAGGATGCTCATGTACAGGACGGTTTATAGACACAAGACGGCTCTAATCGCCGCTTCGCTGGCAAACGATGCACTCGAAGTTTTGAATCCGGACTTTGAGGAGTTTGTCGAATGGAACGATTGCGACTATATTGCCCAACTGAAGATGAAGAACAAGAAGACGTACGAAGCAATCAAACATCGCAAGATTCCAAAGGGACTGATAGTGAAGGTGGGAGAAGAGAGATTTGGAAAAATTGTCGAAGGATTTGGAGAAGATCTGCGATCGTATCAATATTACAAATCTCCGTTCAAGAGAGAAGTTCTCAATGTTCTGAGCGAAGGAAGAATCAAACCGATAACGGACTTCTCTTCCATAATGCAATTCCTAGAAAGAGAGCTGGAGGGGATGGGATTGCTTATTTTCGAGAATGAGAAAGAATACAGCATAAAGGACGCACTGAAGCGGATGAACATTTCATTCCAATAGCAAACAATTATAGAATATTGTAATTTATGGATATGATTCAGCCTATCGGGAAGAGAGCCAAAGAAATCGTGTCAAGGGATCCGACGATCTCCCGCTCATTCCCCGATAAGGAGTTGTACCTCTGCTTCTTGCCCGAGATGTCGGGTCAGGAGGAAAACGCACTAAACGAATCAATGAACAACTTCCTCGTAATGCTTTTTCCGATGGGAGTGGAATTTGCGGAAAATGTTGTTCAGAGCCAGAGCATCCTCAACAGGATGGACAGAAGGCATTCGAAGATAGTCCTTTACGACGACGAGATGAGGAAATTTCCGAGCTATGCATTTTCAAAACTTGTCGAGTTCAAGGAACACCTGATCTATCTGCTTCACATGGCTTATTCGCAGAGGCAATCAATATTTCTCGGACGAGACGCGCTAGGAATGAGCTATGCTAAAATCAAGTACGATCCATTCACGACAATAGATACAGTCAGAATCAGTCCATGGTATTTGCCCGGGAAGGAGGAAGTTTTCTCCTTTTCAAAGTACAACGCAGGTCACATAGTGACCCCCGACCTTGGAGAGATTTTTGCAGTTACATTCAGGGAATGAGCTTTTTATAGCTTTGTATCCTGAGAAAATTAGATTAATCAATTAAGTCTCAGGTCGTATGGACGCAGAGAAGCTTTTTGATCTGAACCAGAACGTCGAAGGAATTCTCATTTACAATGGCACCGAATCGTCAAATGACCCATCATTCTTTTACTCTACCCAATTGACGAGAGGACTCTTCGAGATGTCGTACGTATTCCTGACCCGCAAGAATCTGAAGGTTATCACCAGCCAGCTAGAAGAGGAGACGGCACGATCTGAAGACCTGGACGTTGAAGTATTCACCTCTGGTAAACAGAGAGACGAACTGTTGAAGGAGGTCACAAAGGGAATAACTTTTCTGGGGATCAACTATTCAGGTCTCTCTCACGCTGATTTTCTATCTCTGAAAGACAAGTTGCCCAACAAAGAGTTCGTTGACGTTGGTGAATCGATATCCAGTCTCAGGCAAATCAAGTCGGAGAGAGAAATCACAAAGCTTAAAGAAGCGGCAAGAATAGTTTCGAAAGTGGGGGAGAACATACCAGGTATGCTGAAGGATGGTTTGACCGAAGGCGAGCTAGCAGCGAAGGTGAATTATGAAATGATGAAGAATGGTGCAACGTCGCCCAGCTTTGACACAATTGCTGCATTTGGGCCAGATGCAGCGGAACCTCACTTTTCCGGAGGGAACAGAAAACTCAAAAAGGGAGAAGTGGTGCTGGTTGACTTCGGAGCAAAGTACCAGAGATACTGTTCAGACATGACCAGAAGTTACTTCTTCGGCAAACCGGACAGGGAAATGCAGGAGATGTACGAAACAGTTCTCAACTCGCAAGCGGCCGGCATTAAGGCAGTCAAGAGCGGAGAAAATGGAAAACTGGTGGATGCGGCTGCGAGGAAGGTAATCGACTCGTCAAAATTTAAGGGAAGGTTCATCCACGGCCTTGGACATGGGGTCGGACTTAATGTCCACGACCACCCTGCCCTGAGCTCTCAAATGGATTTCTTCTTGAAGGAGAACATGGTTGTCACTGTCGAACCGGGAGTTTACATCCCGAATAAGGGCGGAGTAAGGATAGAAGATGACGTCATTGTCACCAAGAACGGTTGTCAGGTCATAACGACTGCGCCCAAAGAATTACAGGTAGTATGAATATAGAGGAAGCTACATCAGTTTACCCGTTTCTCAAGAGAGGACTCAAAGACAAGTTTGACCAAAGAACATCACTGCAGTCTTTTCTGGAAATCAACAGATCGGAGTTGATCGATTCAATAGATCACCTGACAAAAATTATGAATGGAGAAGAGGCCACATTCTCAACAGATCCAGACAGGAGGGTGATTGATTACGTTATAACGAAGATAGTCTTGACATACATCCGTGATTATTTTATTTCAGCTAGATACGCAATAAGAGAAAGAAATGCCCTTTACGAGAACTTTGAGAAAGAGAAGGACCCGAAGATTCTCAGACTGGTCTCACAGGAACTCAGTGTGGAGATAGACAGACAGGAAGACAAGTATCTCATTTCCATTCCATCTTTCCTTAAGAACGCCGTCGTCTTCAACGACAAAGAACTCAAGTTATGCAACCAGGAGCTTATGGATGGTAAAGTGGTCGCTTCAAAACACGTCCTTGCAAAGGTGATAAGGGAAGCATTCTACAGGAAGTACATGCTGGACGTTAACGAGGTTGTAGAATTCCCTGCAGAAGTGGACGAGTTGCTGAAGCCCTATGTAAGCGAAGTGGTCTCGAAAGGAAGGGAGATCAGACAGGAAAGGGCCAACCTGGGTCCCCTGAACGAGAGGGCGTTCCCTCCTTGTCTGGCAGAAATAATAGACCAGATGAAGAAGGGAGCGAACGTATCCCACGCAGGACGCTTTTTCCTCGTCACCTTTCTGCACAGGATAGGTCTCCCAAACGATGAGATTTTCAAGTACTTCGGAGACGTTCCTGATTTCGCGGAGAAGATAACTAAGTACCAGATCGAACACATAACCGGAACAGGAAGGGGGAGGGAGTACAGCGTTCCTTCCTGTCAGACCCTTGGGTCGCTCGGACTCTGCTACAAGGAGAGGGATCCTCTATGTAGTTCTGGTAAAATATCTCATCCTCTCGGCTTCTACCGGACCAGGAATTTAAGCAATAGACCGGTAGGCAAGCCTGGCTCTGTAAACAGAGTTGACAAATCCGGCAACTCCCAAAAATAGCAGCATCCAGGACGTTATGTAGAATCCAAAGATTGGAATCCTAATAGTGAAAATCTGAACTATTGTCACTATCAGTACTATGACAAGTCGATCTGCTCTGCCCGGGAATCCACCGTATATCCTTTTCAGTCCAACTGCCTGCGACTGGGTACCAACGTAACTGCTGAGAAATGTTCCAGCGATTGCTAAGATTCCAAAGTAGAGGTTGCCGAATATGCTTAGCGTCATCCCAAAAAGGATGACGAAATCTGAAAATCTGTCAAGGAGGTGATCAAGGAAATCTCCTCTCTTCGATGCCTTCTTGAATCGTCTCGCAACGGCACCATCAAGTGCGTCGAGATATGACGAGCCCAATAGGAGGACAAATGCGATCACGAGGTACCAGAAGCTTAGGTAACCGAGATAGTAAGCGACCGCAAACAGGATCGCAAGGAGGAATGATATTATGGTGATAGAATTCGGGTTAATGTTCTCAAGACGCGACGCAACGCCATCAAGCAAGAAGCCGGAACCGTTCCTCGCTTTATCTAGTACCAATCCAGTATCTCCTCCGAAAGGTCGATTTTCATACTCTTAGAATTTTTTCCTTTAATTAGGTTTTCTATAAAGTCTGCGCTCTCTGCAACACTTGCATTCATTAGCTCATAAGTTATTTTTGGGTGCATTCTCTCTGCTTCAGAACCGATCAGGTCTATAGTCTCGCTCTCAAGATTATCCATAATCTTAGATCTTGAATAACCCCTCCTATTCAGTCGCTCTTCTATGTCCTTCAGGTGCGCTCTAAGCACGACCACCAGATCGCATCTAGCAAAGTGTGATAGGTGTCCGAAGTAAACCCCTTCCTTCTCTATTCCTTTCAGGCAGTTCTCGTCGACGATCTTCTCCCCATTTTTCTCTTCGAGAATGCACTCATCGATTAAGGAATCAAACTCTGAAACTCCGTACCCTCTATCATTCATCTCTTTCATCACTGCAGATTTTCCTACACCAGGAGTCCCCGTTATGCAGATCATTTTACAATTCCCAGTTTGAGCGGTCTTGCAAGATGTCTCCTGGCTATTATCGGTACTTCGTAGAACCCAGGAGATATGCCCCTCTCTTCTATCCTCTCCTCTCCCATTTTGCTTTTAGAACCGCACTTTCTACATCTGAAACCTCTGTTCTTCCCTACGCTCTCCATCCTTATCTTGCAGTTCTTGCACAGAGGTGGTCGCACAGCAGTGATTCTTGAGACCGATACGACTTCTATCTTCTCTATGTTGATGATTTCCGTTCTGGTTATTCCCCCATACACTCTAACCGCGTCTCCTCTCCTGAGATTAGACAACAGCGAGCGGAATTCCTTGGTGGGTTCCATCGCCACAGCTCTGATCCTTTCTCCTTCCATTTGAATATCGAAACTGAGGATTCCTCCCCTGTCCCAGACCGGTCCAGAACCGACGAATCCCCTGATGATGGATGAGTTATAGAGCTTGGACTCTCCGATCGATCTCTCCACTAAATGGTCGTCAGTTGCCTGGTTTGTCTCATAGACCACGTAAGACGAATACGGTTCACTCTCGACGTACTGTTCGTATCGAATCAATCTTGCAGGATCCAACCCCCTGATGCCGAAAAGAATCGGAGTCTTCGTGGTCGGTCTGATGGCGTTGTAATTATTCTTAAAATCAAAATTGTCAAAAGTATCCGGAAAAGATTTCTCGATCAGCATAGAACTGGAATCATCCACAAAGTGTTCGCCTGTCCACTTTCCCTTCTCAAGATAGGCGATTAACTCGAAAGTGGGGTTGTGTCCCGACCAAGAAACGGCAGCATTAGCTCCAACCACACCTATCTGTCCATTCATAGATGAGAATTCCCCACGAGTCTTGTCTAGAACTTTTCTGTAATCCACAAATTCCCTCACCGCATCCCAATAAAAATTTTCATTGCTCTTCTCCTTCACGATCAAGAGGGCCGGATTCGTGTCCTTGTCCTTTGGGGAGTGCTTCTCAATTATGGACATGACGTCAACGTCCATCTTTTCCTCTCTGTACCGTTTGTAAGAGTTGACTCTCTCTTCTCCGATCCTACCGACGACTTCCTTTTCGCCTTCCCCTCTCCCAAGAGTCAGGGAAATGGCCGCATTACCCCTCGTCTTCAGAGGTATGTTGGGATTCAGTCTTACCAATTTTGGGAAACCTATAAGGTCCAGATTTGTGTTTTTTAGAATTTCTGTAGTCAGGTAAGTGGTGCACATTTCAGTACGGGAATCAGTATCATCGATACCGAGAATTGGCACTACTTTCCGTACCTCCTCTGTCTCTTTTGATAATCCCTTACCGCTTTGAGAAGGTCCAGTTTTGTGATGTCCGGCCAGTACACATCGGTAAAATACAGTTCCGAATATGCCGATTGCCACAGAAGGAAATTGCTGATCCTCTCCTCACCTGAAGTTCTTATAACGAGGTCCGGGTCTTCGATCTCCCCAGTATAAAGGTATTTTTCTATCAGCTTCTCGTTTATGTCGTCTGGACTGAGGCTGCCATTTTTCACTTCTCTTGAAATTTTTTTGATGGCGTCCAAAATTTCTTCCCGTCCGCCATATGCGATAGCCACGTTCAGCAGATAGTTGTCAAAATTTTTTGTGTATTCCTCCGCCCGTTTTGCAGCGTTCCTGAGGGACTCTGGGAGGAGTTCGGTCTTACCTATCAGTTTCACCCTGATCCTGTTCTTGGTTATCCTTTCGTCAGTGACGAGGTCGTTGAAGCTGTTTGCATACAGATTCATTAGGTATTCTATCTCTGCAGATCCCCTCTTGAAATTCTCGGTAGAGAAGGCGTAAACGGTCACAATCTTTATCCCTATGTCATAGGCCCAGTCCAGGAATTCTTCCAACCTCTCTTTACCCAGCAGGTGCCCCTTGTCGCTAGAGACTTTCAGCTGTCTTGCGAACCTTCGGTTGCCGTCCATTATTACTGCAATGTGTTTCGGCAGCGGGTCCTTCTTGATGTCCTCTAGCAGACTCTGCTCGTATCTTTCCCTTATTCCAGAGAGGATAGAATTGAAGAATCCCTGCTTCGGCATTGTTACTTAAATGGCTATAGGGAATATATCGTTTACTTCTTACCAAGTTTGAAATAAAAGAGCGAAGAAGAAGGCGAATAACCGTGCACCACTTTTCTTTCCAGAATTTCCACTCCCTTGAATTCTACACTTTCCATCCTTTTAGAAATGTGAGTTGTGTGGACGATGGTTCCAACCTTCAAGCTATCTATGACTTTCTGGGTCACGGACAACGATTGGGTGGGATTGTTCATTATCACCTGTTCCACTCCCCCGAAGCAGTCGTATATTTTATTGGAATCAGCGATCAGAGCTTCCCCCTGCACCCTGTTCAGTTTCATGTTTTGAACAAGCAGTTTTACTGCGTCTGGATTGACGTCTACGGAAACAACTCTCATCTTTCCCTTGAGAAGCGGTATCGAAATGGGTCCCACACCCGCATACATATCAATAATAAGATCAGACTTCGAAGATTTGAGGCAGCTTTCGGTTATCTCCCTCCTCAGCCCTGCCAGGCGGGGGGAGAAATATGCTCTTTCTAAATCCACAAGATACCTGAGGCCGTTTTCCTTGTGAACTCCCGTTGGATCACCACTTCCGAAGATCCTTTTCAGTTTCCTGATTCTGAAGGAACCCTCCACGCCCTTATCCAAGAATACTGCTCTTGGGGACTGTTTCTTCTCTATTTCTTCCAGTATCTTTTGCCATCCTTCCCTCTCCTTTATCACAAAGAAATCCGATACCCTTTCAAAGCTTCCGACGTGCTTCATCCTGTTCTTGACGTTCTCCTCGAATTCTCTCTTTTCCACAGAATCCTTTACCGGAATCAGTACCCAGTTGCCTTCCCTTCGAATCTTATAGTTTCCCAACAACTCACCTTTTGCCTTGAGTCTGTCTATCTCCTTCTTCGCTTCAGACTGCTCAACTTTGATGTAGGGAACTCTCAACTCAGGAAAATGTATTTATTTAATATAACTTTAGGAAGATGTGTTCTGTCCTAAATGCGGATCAATGATGATGCCAAAAGGTGATATTTGGGTCTGCAGGAAATGTGGAAATACCGTTCCAATAAGCGAAGACGACAAGAAGGGCATTATTGAGAAAGGAAAGAAGAAGGAAACGATTGTGGTAGAGAAGGAAGAGATAAATCTACCCATAGACAAGACCGTCCAGTGCCCCAAGTGCAACGAATTCGGGGTGTATTGGGAAGCTATGCAAACGAGGGCTGCAGACGAACCCGAAACCAGATTCTATACGTGTACTCACTGTGGCCACAGATGGAGAGAATACTGAACTCAACTTTTGGGTGAATTGGAATATCTGTTTTCTAGTCGGAAATCATCCAAATCCAACTACATCTTTCTTCTTCTGAAGTGTCGGCATCGGAATCGGAGGAGGAAGTCGAAGATCTCTAGCAATCAGTATCGTCTCTATCACAGACGATGAAAATATCGCAGTCTGTACCTCGTTAGCAACGGTGTCAGGTAGGGACTTATCCTTCTTCCACTTTACTTCTATTTCTTCCCCCCCTTGGTATAGCAAAGTACCCTCAAGGGATATCGCACCCAGTGTTGAAAATGATGATGTGAACTTGTACACTATCCTCGAAAATTCGTTTTCCCTCTTCACATCCACTATCGTCAGATTTTGGTCTATCCGTACCTCCTGCGGTCTGGTGTCTATAGGAGCATATCTCCTCCCCTCTATAGAGGTGATCTCAAGGTCTTTTATCACACTCCCTCAGTATAATTCAAATAAATTGTTTTTCCTATAGGTCGGAGCAAAATGAATTAACTTCTCCCACCTTCTACTTTGTTCTTCCTTTCAGATAATCCGAATAAAATTTGGGAAGAGCCTCGTACCGGACAGGGTCTTCTGAGCCGGCCTCCATGAAGCCTTTCAGTCTAAGCTTGCAGGAATCGCACACACCACAGGCCTTGTCCTTTCCGCTGTAGCAGGACCACGTCATTTCCAGGGGAGTTTTCAGTTTGAGTGCGAGATTTACGATATCTGCCTTGGAATACCGCAAGAGTGGAGCTTCCACTTCGATGTATCCCCCTTCCACAGTTTTCTTGGTGGCAAGTTTGAACGTTTGGTTGATGGAATCAAAGTACTCAGGTCTGCAGTCTGGGTAACCGGAGTAATCGAGTGCGTTTGCTCCGATAAATATTTTAGAAGAATCAGTAACTTCAGCTAGTCCCAGAGCTATCGAAAGGAGTATGGTATTCCTCGCGGGAACGTACGTAACAGGGATGTCCTTTCCTATTTCATTCAGTGAGGACTCCGGGATGGAGATGTCATCTGTCAAAGCACTGCCACCGATCGCCCTTAGATCAATTTTCATGATCCTGTGTTTCACTTTATAGTGATCTGCAATCCTTCTGGCGGATTCAAGCTCTCTTTTGTGTCTCTGCCCGTAGTCGAAAGAGAGTGCAACGACTTCATATCCCTGGGAGATTACGTAGGATAGCAGAGTGGAACTGTCCAGTCCACCTGACAGCAGGCTAACTGCTCTTTTGTTTCCAGACGGATTTTGCATACTGACCCGGTCCCTCATGAACTTCAATCTCTACCCCTTCCACTTTCTGTTTCAGGGACTTGACGAATTTTTCAAGAATATACTCGCTAAGACACTCCGCAGTTGTATCACTGATCGGTATGACCCTGCTCTCTTCCTCAGGGAAACTATACCTCTTTCCTCCGAGTTTTATGTTCAGGTTTCCGTCTCCCTTTTCAATTTTTATTCCCCTTCTTTTCTCCGGAATGAGAACCCTGTGATCCAGAAAATCGGCTATATCTTTCAGATTAGCCTTTGCCTGCGAAAAGTCAAGAAAATAAGACTTGCCATTCATCTGACCGAACAGTTTGACAGATATTGAATAATCGTGTCCATGGATTCTAGAACACTTCCAGTCCCCCGGTATAAAGTGGGCTGAGGAGAATCTTATATTTGAGTAGTTTCCATCTATGAATATTTCCACAAAGCGGTATCCACTTCTATAATGAAATTCTTTCTGGTCGACCAATAAAGAATTATATTCATTCGGCAGTTGTGGAAGCATGACAAAGATACTCTATGTTGTCATGAGTGGAAGTGAAGCAGAACAGAAATTCGACATGGCTCTGCTTTCAGCGATGAGAATGACTGAAAACAAGATGGTCGAGAAAGTGAAGTTGCTTTTCTTTGGTCCCAGTGAAATTCTCTTGGCTCACGCAACGGGAGAAAGGGCAGAGAAGATAAAGAAACTGATTGGATACGGAGTAGTGGATTCCGCTTGCATAATGATTGCCCAGAACAATAAAATAGATGTGGAACTGAAGACGCAGGGAATAATGTTGGAGGGCTATTCGTCGAGACTGGTTGCGCTGTTGGCGGAGGGCTATACCCCGGTCACTTTCTGAAATTCTATGTATTCCGGCTCAGATTGATCTCCTATTGGCGGAATCAATAGGAGGCTCGCATTCTGTGGGATTTCATCTCTCTTATCCTTGAATGCTGAGAATACCACGTTGGGGTAAAATTTGAGCTTTTCTCTCATTCTTCCTTTATTGTTGATATCTGAATATTCACATTCAATCGGGATCTTTTCATCGCCTTTCAATACCAAGAGATCGGGACGATGTCCGTCATAGTCCACCCCCTCGTAGACTTCGTAACCTCTCTTCTTGAAGAAGAAATATGAACGAGTTACGAGGTATCTATGGAACACAGATTCGCTCCCTCGCCTGTGACGGGACCCTATCTTTTCAAAGTACTCTTCCTCAAGATGGACGTTTCCGTCGACGACGGTTGCAAGCCCGAGTGAAACCAGGTGGTTCAATCTGGCAGGGTCCATGTTCGCTGTCAGCTCTTGATCTACAAATGAATCCTTCTCACCGAAATCGTAAAACTCTTTCGAAACTGAGAATGCCCTTGTTTGAAGTGCCAGTCTTGTGATACCTGAGAAAATGCTGTCTGTCCTCGGCACCAGGCAGTTGAAATGGTGGAAGTCAGGGTTCTTCAGAATCTTCCCTCCTTGCCTGAATGCAGGAACATCCTCATTGGAGAGCTGAAAGAGGAAGAAGTTGTGCGCGTTGGTCCTTATGCTGGTCGCAAGAGCAGGCTCTAGCCCAGACAGCGATTGCGTTGCCATTATGGCCCACAGGGAGAACTTTCTTCCCTCCGTCACAATCCTCTGAGATATGTGAGGAGATAACGTCTGGAATTCGTCCATAATCAGAACCACGTCCTTCATTCGTTTCAGGATGATGTTGTTCCAGATCTTGTACAGGAGCATTATGGAAAACGGTCTTGCAAGAGAAGAAGGAGAATGCTCCCCTGAGAGTTCTATGTATAGGGTGTTTCTGAGCTTTGAAACATCGTAGTAGTCCTCGCTCGATGAGAACATTCTCTTCGAGACCTCGTTTGAGATCAATGGCAGTATCTTGTTCACCGTCGAAGAGATGAAGTCATAACCCTGGTTGAATATGGAGAAGAATTCTGTCTTCTCTTCAGGCTCGAGAGACGAAGAGAAATCCTTCCTCTTGTAATAGTTCAGGAGGAGGTCAGACATGTCCTGAATTGTTGGACTGATCTTGTATTTCAGCAGAAGTCGGGTCAGTATGGTAAATATCAACTCGATCCTTGGACCCCAGGTACCTATAGAAAATGCAGACTCGGTAGAGAAAACGTCCTTGAGAGACTGAACGACCAACTCCTCATTTATGAGTCTTTCCCTCTCGTTCTGATATGGCATTACGGACATCATATTGAATTTTAGATAACCCGTTTCCACTCCCGAATAGGGAGATAGAGTGATTATCGAAGAATCCGGACTTCCGTATTTCCAGAGCTCTCCATGGGGATCAAATACAATCACCTTCTTGCCGTCATCTTCGTACATTCTGACCAACTGGACTAGAAGGTTGGACTTGCCCGTTCCAGTCTTCCCTAGAACGAGAGAGTGATTCTCCAGAAATTCTGGAGGAAAGCACAATCTCTTCTCCTTCAGTGGAAAGGGAATTCCAGATTCATAAGGCCAATAGTCCATTGCTTCCACCCCCATTAATCAGATTAGAAAGTTCGTTGCTCGTAAGAATAAGCGGATTCCTCTTTTCAAACGTTAGGCACTGTCTCCCACCCCTGTCTACGTAATCCCTCATCAAAATTGGAGTGAACAACTTGATCCTGTAGAGAACTTTCCCCGCCTTTGCACCCAGTTTCTTCCTTTTGAATGGATTCATCGTGGTGTATCTCCTGACGCTCAAGTGGATAGTATCCCCTTTGATCAACAGGAAAGAGGTCTCGATCAAGAAAGGAAAGACAGAATCGAAGGTATATCTGGGTTTGTTGAGCAGATAGACGTTTTCCCTCCAGTCGGTATCATAGGCGGAACTCTCGACCTTGTTTCCAAGCTCTTCACGCGCGTACTGGAGAACTTCTGCTTCCCTACCGAAATCGCTGATTAATATTGTCAATCCTTCGTTCTTCCTTATTGTGATCTCGGACTCTCGATTCATCAGGAGAACGTTAAGAAGTGTTCTCAAATTATCTCTGTCTTTTATGTATATCTTCCACTTGGTCATCTGTTTCTGCCTCCTGATATCTGGTGAGAAGCGATTGCCAAATTTCTACAAAAAAATTCAAAATACGTGCAAAATTTTCCGTTGGACACTCCTTTTGTCC
>JACWAC010000120.1 GCA_014874235.1 Thermoplasmatales archaeon | reverse complement strand
TGGAACAAACACACAGACCAAAAAACGATTTATGGTAGACGTGGATTGAAGACCGGTGAATTACAAGGGAACCAAGCCGATTGACATCCTTCTGTTCTTGGTAATGTCCTCTTCCTGGGCGCTCAACTACCCCCTGCTGAAGTTTGCCCTTGCCTACGAGCCTCCCATGACTACGCTTCTCTTCCGCGTCCTGTTTGGAGCGATTTTCTCCATTCCATTCTCCTACTCTGCCCTTAGGCTAATCAGAAGCATGGACATAGGGAAACTCTTCCTGATGAGTCTCTTCAACGTGACGATATTCATGGGTCTGTGGTTCATCGGAGAGAGAACCGAGAGCTCGTCGATCTCTTCAATTCTCGTCTATACCTACCCCTTTGTTGCCGTGTTCCTGTCATGGTTGTTCCTGCAAGAGAAGCTATCGAAGGGTAAGATTCTGGGAATAGTAGTTGGCTTTGTAGGCGTTGTTGTGATATTTCTGGATCAGCTGTCAATCAGTCTCAACATTGGTCTGTTCCTCCTGGTTGGTGCTGCAATCTCTTGGGCTTCTGGAACTGTCTTCTACAAGAAGTATCTGAGAGGTGCCGATCTCGGAGTCGTGAACACATTCCAATTTCTCTTTGCAATTCCTATAGTCCTGTTCGCGGCGATCTTCTATGGTGGCTTTAGACCGATCGCCCTCAACTTCATTCTTATCACGATATACATGGGAGCAATAGGGTCATCTGCAGCTTACTTCATCTACTGGGGATTTGTCAAGAAATACAATGTCTCCCACGTTTCACCTTACCTATTTGCAGTTCCCGCTCTTTCCATCCTGTTCAGCGCCCTCCTGAACAAAGAGACCCTAAGTGTTTTGAATCTTGCAGGTTTTGCTCTTATTGCCATAGGGATCTTTATTAGTTCAAGGTAAGACTGTATATCACGATTTCACCAGTGCTTTCGGTCTTGTGTAATATGGTCAGTTCAAGTTATTGCCTTATTCCTTCTCTCCACTGGAAATACGTAGAAAGCAAGATAGAGGGTTGTGAGGAAAGTTGCTAGCATCAGAATTAGCACTACCATTCCGCCTATCGGCAAGACATCTGGTATATTGAAGAGCGGGTTTATCAGGGTGGAGGCAGGAATTCCAGTTGACTGAGTGACAATCAGGTACGGATATCGGGAGATATTTGCAGTGAACTCAAAGAACATGAACAATGCGTATGACGTCACAGCTCCTAAAGGCGCGGCATAACGTCCTGCATATTCAAAGAGGGAAATGACAGATGTGACTGCGACTACAACTGCCAGGGCGACTGTGGCGATCACGAATCCCTTGCTCGCCATCTGCAGATAGACGTATTGGGAATAGTTGTGAAGTTCGAGGATCGTCCACGCAATAGTCACCAGACTCAGAAGTGAAAATATCAGTGCCAACACTCTAGAAGTCTTGAGAGTGTGTTGGAACTCATCTGTGAAATCTCTCCTGGATCTGAGTATTGCAAATGTCAACACTATGAAAGATGCAAGTGCGATAGAGATGAACCAGCTGTACAGAGTCATGGGGAGGAATATGGGATTTGCAAGAGGATCTAATCCGTTTGGACCAAAGAATGTGAGGTTTAGTGCAGTCGTGACCTTGACGCCATACGGATAATACATCAGGGCAAGTATGCTATTCATTCCGAAGGAAACGATCAGAGCCCCTGCAGCCATGAAGAGACCAACTATTATGTGTGTGACCTTCTTCATATCTTCCCAGGTATACCAGTATAGGGCCGTGCTGACCAGGGCTATCATGATGCCTGCCACTGCAAGAGATATTGGGTAGAACAGCACATAGGTTGCTATGTAGAGGAGCGAAGGCCAATAGGCAGCCAAGAATACAGTCAGCCAGGTTGCAAGCACTCCGGCAAACAGGTCGACTCTTACCAGATAGGAAGTCAGTCGTCTTGCAAATTTGGTGAAATCATCACTCTTTTTCAAGTACCCTATGATTTCAAAGATGGGGACTATTATGGAGAGTCCCAAAACTACTGTCACAAAGAAGATGTGAAGGAAGAATGTCGTGCCTACTGTTGCTATGCCCCAATAAACATTGCTAATAGTGCACACCCCCTTTGTGCTTGAAACCCAATTTCTTGAAGAAGACCATGTAGATTCCCCAGACTCCTGCGAGAAGGATACCGATTTCGAGAGCGATTATGCTGGCAGTGAAGAGTGGGGTTATGGCGTGGGCGTTGACGACATCGTTGTAAGTTATAAGCCCATAGACCGTCCAGGGATGTCTGCCCATCTCCCTTGTTGCCCATCCTGCGACACTTGCAATGATCGCAAGTCCTGCACCCGCAAAAGAGGAATAGAGCACAAACGTCTCAACCTTCATCCTTAGCAAGCCCTCCACCAAATTCCTGAGAATCTTTGAATAGAGCCCGAAGTGTCCGATCGCAATGATAACTATGATCACTCCGGAAACAACCATCGAATAATACAAGAGGTGTAGGATGGGTGCGTACAAGTTTGTTGCACTGATAGTTAGTTGACCTAGAGCGTCTCCCGAAGGAAGCAGGGATGATAAATAGCTGGTACCGGGGAAGAAGTGGTTCAACTTCCCATACAGAAGGAGACTCACAATTGGATCATAACCACCCTTTGGTGGAATACCCTCGGTTGCATTGAAAATATTTCTCTGGAATTGATAGAGAAAACGTCCCTGGAAATCACCCGCCACCGCCTGCAGGAAAGAAGCAACCGAAGCAATGAAGAAAGAAACCTTAAGTCCTTTCCAGTTGTAGCCGCTAGATCCATACCCCTTTATTATCTTGAATGACAGGTAAGATGCTGCAAGGAAGGAAGTTATGATCAGGGCAGCCAGGAGGTTGTGAAAGTAGGTGGCATTAGCATCTGGATTGAAGAGGGCTATCCAAGGATTGGAGGTGAAGTTTGAAAGCAGTTGAAACGCCCCTGGAGAAGACAGAAGGCTTGAACCAACAAGGGGCAGAACGGTTGCCAGCGTTTTCACCTTTGCGGGATCGACCACGAGAGGCCCCAGAGAAGGCACCCACGGGAGAAACGTTTGGGCAACCAGTGTTCCAGTACCCCAGGGGACCTGCATCCAAGCATTCACTGCGAGAATCATGTAGGCGGAAAGATTGGTACCAAACAATACTCCAACTCCTACAAGAACGTGAGCTCCCTTCCACCTCTTGAACTTGTTGAAGGTAGTGAGGTAAGTGCCAATCAGGACGATTTCGATTATGAATGCGTAGAGTTCGATAACCAGAGGTGCCGCTGCCATACTTGCAATCAGAGCGATGGAACCCGACCATACCACAACTAGACCAAACTCGACCAGCGTTCCTGTTACCGCTCCAGCTGCAAACGTTATACCCCAGAGCTTGGATGCATTTCTAGCAAGTCTGATGTAATCATCATCCTTTCTGAGTATCCCTATGGACTCCAGTGTGAGAACAACAATCGGAAAGCCTACTGCAAATATCAGAAAGAATGCGTGAACGTATATGCCAACGATGGTCATCAGCTCTGCCATGTTGGCAGCGCTCCACGTTGATGAAGCAGTCAAAACACTCTTTCCTATTGTGCCAAAAAGGACAGCTGGCAGGGTCATTAACCGTAGATGTACCAACTATATTTAATGGTTAATATTTTTAGAAATCTATAATTTAAACAGCACCTAACAATC
>JACWAC010000119.1 GCA_014874235.1 Thermoplasmatales archaeon | reverse complement strand
TCTTCGTCCCGCAGTACGGACAAAACTTGACTATTTCAAAAGGCAGTTTCTTTCCGCGCTCGGGACAGTATTTATAATTAAGGACATGTATCTTTATCCATTAATCGATTTCTGCAATTCTTCAGGCAGGAACTTCTTGATCCGGGAACTTGCATAACTCTTGGATGCCGACATCTGCGTGAAGTTCTCTTGAATCACGCTGCGCATGCTATCCCTCGAGTCTATGAACGTTGTTGAAACTACCCTCTTTATTGCCTTCCAGATGAACTCGATGGGATTGAGATCGGGTGAATAGGGGGGAAGGAATATGAGGTCTATCCTGAGTTCGATTGCTTTCACTACGACCAGGATAGAGTGATGGGGCTTGAAGTTGTCCAGGACTATGAGAATCCTCCCATAAGGATTGGCAACCCTTACCATCTCCAGAAAGGCAACAACGTCCCGTTTCTTTGAGTGTTCAGGGAAGTCCATCACTGAACTACCCCTTACGGCATAGAAACCGAATGTGTTCGCCTTGTGTTTACCGGTATCCTTGATGATGGAAGGTCTGTCGAGTGACAACAACCTTACAGTATTGGAAGTTGTTTGGGGCGGTGTCTGATCGAAGAATCCTATAACTTCATCACTCGGTACATCCTCTGTCAGTTTTTTTTAGCCTTTCCTCGGCATCCTCAGGTCTCCTGTGGTCGTGGGGATATGGCTTCGCATGATTCATGTGGAGTCCCTTAAGTATGCGCGCTACCTGCCTGGACGAATATTCAACACCGAACTTTTCCATTATCAGATTCCTCACCTGTCCCGTTGTCCACGATCCAGTGGAGAGACATTCCTTGAGTTCTTTCAACTGATCACTGCTGATCTTTGTTGGGCCTCCGGGTGAAAATATTGGTATCAGGCCCTCCAAACCAGATGTGTTCCACCTATCCAGCCAGATGTATCCCAATCTCTTGGGAATGTTCATCTCTGAGGAGGCTGCCGGTACACTCATTCTCCCGTAGAGCATCCTTATGAATATGAGCCTGGGAACTATTCTTGCTCTTGTCTTCTCCCTCTTTATTGCCAAATCAAGGTCTGAATGGGACAGGTGTTTCACCACCTCTCTTGTCCTCTTCCTTGTCATAGCTAAACACGATTATTAAGTATAAAAATACATGTCCTTAACTATAGTCTTTTATACAAGAGTTAATAGTTTTAACTTCATCAGAAGAACCGCTCTCCTTCCCGGATCCAAGTTCGATTAAGCAATATGGTTTTTTATCTACACCTGACTACAATCGTGAGGTCTCTGAGAATTGTTTGATTGACCTCCCGATCGTTGCGATAAATTGAGTCGGCGAAGGCGCATAAATTTGCTCAGGAATCAAATGTGTACTGCAAAGATTTTAATGGTGGTTTCCGATTAGCCCGAATAATCGGTGGACTTGATGGATACAACGAGCAGAATTAAGACTCTAACGACCACTCTAAAGGACATGAGCGTGGAGTCGAAGACCGGTATCGTTCTCGCGATAACTTTCTTCTTCTCACTGTTTCTCAGTTTGTTCTTTGTGATAGGCCCTGCGGTAAAAGCGGATTTTGCCGTTTCCGGAGGATCCGATGCGTACTACAACATGAGAATTGTCGCTTACATCCTGTCAACACACCACCAGTTGTTATTTGACCCAAATCTGAATTACCCAATCGGACTTGCGAACCCCAGACCTCCGTTCTTCATGTGGTTTGCTGTTATGCTAGGGTACGCCTTCTCCCCGTTCCTGGGTGGAGTCTACAGTTCAACCATGACCATGTTCCTTGCATCCACTGCAATTGGGGGAGCGTTCATAGTATTCCCGACTTACTTCCTTGGAAAGGAACTGTTCGATAGAAAGGTGGGACTAGTGGCTGCAGTCCTGGTTGCCATGTCCCCTCTTACCCTGATGAAGAGTATAGCCACGATCGGGCTTTTTGATATATTCACTGCCCTCTTCGGACTGATGTTCATATACTATTTCCTAAGGGCTGTCAATACATTCAAGTACGACCTACAGGACGGTTCGGTACTGAGGAGCATACTACCATCGATCAAGGGCAACCCTATCTCAGTAATCTACGGACTACTTGCTGGTGTCTCGCTCGCAGCTTCGATGCTGACCTGGGTCGGGTCTATATCCCTCATCTTGATTTTAGTGGGATCCGCTATCGTCCAGATTGCGATATTTGCGATAAAGAAGAAGAGCGCCCTGTCGATATTTGTAGCGAACCTTTTCTTTGGAACGGGTTTCCTCATTTCGTTCCCTTGGTACTACGTCGCAGGATTTATCCCTATCAGGTTCGACTATCCGCTGATTCTGTGGATAGTGATGATTGTCGTCACGGTTTACTTCCTCTTCCTGCACAGGAGACCATGGCTCCTGTCTCTGGGATTGTTCATCGTTTTCGCTGTTGCCGCCATCGTGGTGCTGTATAAAGTGGACAGACCACTAATATATTCGATACTGTCAGGACAGCACTACTTCATTAAGAACAAGATATACGACACCATTGCTGAAGCCCAGGCACTGCCTCTTGGAGAAGACCTTATGGAGTTTGGGGCTTTCACCTTCTTCGCATCATTCATCGGACTAGCCTATCTTGTCTATAAGTGGATCAGAACTGCCACGTTCAACTCGACTCTTGCAGTACTCTACTTTGGCGGAATCATAGTCATCAGCATGATAGCATCAAAGTTCCTCTATTTCGGGGCTACTGCAGCTTCGATCCTCACAGGATACATAATAGTCAGGGCTTTCGAGCTCCTACAGTTCAGGGAGGCGATTGAGAAGTCGAGGGGAAGGTCTGTGCGAACCGCGATGAGAAGGGAACTCAAGTTCGCACACTATGCGACCATCCTCATCGTCGTTTTCCTTCTGGTCGTACCTACGACTTTCTATGCAGTAGATTCTGCAATACCTTACAACAACAAGACTTCCTATGATCGGCAGTTGTACAACGATACTCCCACATTCCTAAGGCCCGCAAACTATTCTGCTCCTTACTACCTCGGAGCATTCGGAGCGAGCCTTGCCACCCCTAATCAACCCCTTAATACAGCGCTCTCGTGGTTTGCAAATCAGGATGCCCAACTGTCTCCATCTCAGCGCCCCGCTTTTGTATCTTGGTGGGACTACGGATTTCAAACGCTAGAGCAGGGAAACCATCCTGTCATGGCTGATAACTTCCAGGATGGAATATATCCTGCTGCACAAATACTTCTAGCCCAGAACGAGAGCGAGATGATCGCTGTAATGATAACAAGGATGCTGGACAACTATTCCGTCAACGGCAATTTCAACAGTTCTGCAGTCATCCCCATACTAGTGCGGTATCTGGGTCAGAAGGGAGCAGACACCGTCATGAGCTTCGAGACTAACCCCAAGAATTATATTTCTCAGATTCAATCCGACCCAAGTTTCTATGGCCCCACGGAAGATGTGCAGCAGGGAGATGCTAAGTACATACTCATAGAGCATTACCTCGCCAACCTGTACTCCCTCAACACCATAATCAACCTGTATTCAGCTGTCGAGCAGCAGCTGAACAAGTACATGAGTTACATTTCAATTAACTATGGACTGTTCCCATTCAACGGAACCAACACAGGAATCTTCTATGCCCCTTCTTACCTTGGAGATTTCCCATACGTCAATGCCTCGGGGGAGATAGTCCCTACAGCGTTCTACAGCA
>JACWAC010000118.1 GCA_014874235.1 Thermoplasmatales archaeon | reverse complement strand
TTCCTGAACAGTTCGGTGTGCTCGGTTGCCTTCTGTCTTATCCACAGCGCTTCGTTCAGAGAGGAGTTAAATGACATAAACAAACAGTCAAACTGAACTAATAAACATTTACGAACTCAGCTTCAGTGGCCCTTTGGTGCTGCTTTTGAGCGTTCGCTCTAGTCGCGTTATTTTTCTGTGCTAAATCTCCGAAGCTAACTTGAGTGCAGTATCCACGGCTTCTTTCGGTGTCTTTACCCTTATGAACCTGCCCTCGTTACTGTTCTTAGGCGAGAAGTCCATGTTCCCCAGCGCTATCACGTATTTCCTTTCGTTTAGGGCAAACGAAGCCTCTGATATGGTGCCGACTGAGCCATCAATTGCTATAACCACCTTTCCTGCCCTTACGACCAGAAAGTTTCTTGCATAGCCAATTCCAGTCGGGATGGCAGCAGACAGGTACCTGTTACCTTCTTCTGGACTGTTTCCAGGAAGTATTCCAATGACCAAACCGTTCTCTTTCCTGACCCCCTTTGCCACGCACTCCATCACCCCGGTAAGTCCACCACAATAAACGGTCGCACCAGCCTTAGCCAGGAGCCTTCCGACTTCTGTTGCGATTTCGCACATTTCGAGGCCGATTTCGCTACCTCCTATCACTGATATGTTTAGCATCAAGGTTGATCAATCCTCAAAATTTAAGGTTGAATGTTGTTTGCAAAGCTAACCGTATATAGACAGCTCTGACTGTTTCTGTGTTTTATCCTTTTGCAGTTGATTGAATTTGTTGATTATCTCATTTGTCTGTTCGTGCAACTTCTTTACAGACTCTTCCAAGATGTCCGTCCCAATTTTAAGACCATATGCTTTGTTCAGGACGTCTACTATTGAAAGCACTGCCCCTGGATCTGGGGCGTCTATTGACGTCTCAGTCATCAGAGAGACTGCTGTCATCCTCTTTCCTATGGATTCATTTATCAGCGCCCCACCTATGCCCGAGATGATAGCAGATCCAGCGCTCTGAACTCCGAATCCGGAGAGTTTATTGAGATCATTAGATTCTGCAGCGCAGTAAACGATTCTCTTATCGACAAATCCTTTCGCAGGAATTCCGTCCACAACGACTATCTCTTTCGGGTTAATTCCTTCGAGCCACTTTACAAGCACTGACGATATCTCATACAGACCCTCATCATCAACGGGAACTTCGCACGTGATAACCATAAACGTGCCATCATTGTTACTATATATTCTGAAGGGTCCTCTCATCTTTCCCCCCACAAACACGGTCACCGGAGGGATGTGGATGCTCTTGATCTGTGCGATCTGGTGCAGGTCCATCTGTTCTATAAGATAAGAAGTTGTTAATAGACCCAGTGTGGTAGACTCAACAAATCCAAGAAGCACCAGCGGATTTTTGGGAACAATCTCGGTGATTTCTACAATTTGAGGGCCGGCGTGGTCCATTTAAACTAATCGGTTCTGGGCATAAAAACTTTCATGTTGAGAGAAGTTTTGTCTAAAATTACGAGTTTATTTTCTTGTACTGCCCGTACAGGTTTTCGTAGATCTTTTCCATTCTTCTCAGGCTTCTCTTGAGGGCTGCTTGGGGCTTGCCCTGCTTCACTTTTATGTGTACTTTAGGGTTTGAAAGATAGGGGTGCTCGAAATAGTATCGTACGTTGTCTACCATAGCATCGTTCTCTATTTCTTCCATGAGCGGCCTTAGGATTGTGTTGTCGTTGTTCAGAACTTCGTAAACTATGAAGTCCTTCCCCTTATCTACGACCACAAACTCCATTTCTTTCATTCGAACCCCATTTTCATTCACCTATTAACCTCATCGGTGTTGGAAAGATCCTGGAGTCTCTTCACTCCATCTATCTCCAGTATTACCTTGTAGACCTGTTCTGGAACTAGGTCATCCCACCTTTCCCCCGCGATGATCTTTCTTCTAATCTCCCTTCCGGAGTACAGATTTCGGGATTTCATCTCTGGTTCGATGACGTTCTTTCCTGCCTCCAGGAACAGTCTCTTGACGAGCGGGTTTCCAGTAACAGCGATGTCGAATGGAGGGGTGAGAGAAACTATGTGGCTTACCCATAGGCTGTTTCTGTAAAGGTCTTCAATCGGAACGAGGTAGTAATCTCGGATTGAGTTCGCCTCCATGGCCCTCTGAATCATGTACTGTCTCTCACCAGCTGTGAATGGATTTGCCAGGGAGTGAGACTCCTGCGCACTTCCAATTCCAATGATGATTGACCCGTATTCGTTGATTATCTTCCTCGCAATCCACATATGTCCGTTGTGGAAAGGCTGAAACCTCCCAATCAAGAGGGGACGCATAAAACTGAATTAACACTACAATTAAACCATTTCTTTGTTTAGGGAAGCTTATGTTCTTGATTCTAAATCAATTTCAATCATGATTTTGGGTTATTCTTAGGTCTTCGTGCTTCTGGTGGCTGGTATCCACTTCTGATTCTATAGTCGCATGAGAGATACCAAATCTCAGCTTTAGATCGCTCTTAATGTCAAAGACTGCATCGGTGCATTCCTCAAGCTCGCAGTTTCTCATCGTTATGTGACAGCTAAGGGCGATCTCCTTGGACGAGAGTTGCCATACATGAAGATCATGAACACCTCCTACATTTGGCGCCTTTTGTATTGCTTCCCTTACCTTATTCAGCTCTATCCAAGGAGGAACCCCCTCTAGCAACGCATGAATTGAGTCTCTTAAGATTCCATATGCGCTGAATATCATCACAAATCCAACGAAGAAGCTGATCAGCGGATCAAAAACATAGTCTCCAGTAACAAGGATGAGTATTCCGGCTATTATGGTTCCGATGAAAGTAAGGACATCGATTATCACATGCAATGATAGGCTCTTTACGTTCAGGTCAGCTTCGCCCCTTCTCAAAAGAAGGACTATAGAGCCGCTGACACCGATACCTACTGCACTCGTTGCAATTATCACGTTCCCGCTAGTTGGGAGGGGGTGCATGATCCTGAAGTAGCCAAAATAGAAAACGAGTATTGCAAAACCGATGAGGAGTGCAGCATTTGTAAATGCAGATACGTAGATTGAGAGCCCGTACCCATATGTGTGCTTTGGATTTGCCTCCTTTTTTGAGACCCTGGCCGCTACATACGCTACAACGAACGAAAAAGAATCCACTATAGAGTGCTCGCCATTTGAGATAATGGCCAGGCTTCCAACCAATAAACCCACTATCAACAAGATAATTGAATAGATAGTGTTTATGATGAATGCACCTCCTATTCTGGTCGTAGATGCACTCTGCATGCCTTGTTCCCCATCCATCTTATTATTCAATGGCTGTTGCTTATATATATTGTCCTTTGTCGCTATTTTTTATCACTTAAAGGCATAACGCGTCAAGTTTTTTTATGAATTAAATATCCCTATCTGTGTCCGATGGTTTTGAATCTGGAGACAGAATCGAAGTTGAATGGAAGGGTACAACGTTCGCGGGGATGTTCATTTCGAAGGACGAAAGGGTCACAGTTATCAAGTTACAGAATGGTTATAACCTTTCACTCGAGAATGCCGCCATCAGCTCTATCAGTCTTTTATCCAAGTTCATTCCAAAGATGCCCTTGGCCGGAAATCTCACTGGAAAAGGGAAGAGGGTCTTTCTCCTGGGAACCGGAGGGACCATTGCTAGCTATGTGGATTATGAAACGGGCGCCGTTAAACCCGCTACTACTGTCCAGGAAATGCTTTACGC
>JACWAC010000117.1 GCA_014874235.1 Thermoplasmatales archaeon | reverse complement strand
TCAACAGTTCCGTCTGGCTTAAACACCTTGAAGGGGGTTTCATTTCCTGAAAGCCAGTGGATTATCGGGACCTTACCAAGAGGCCTGCTTGGGTTCCATTTCTGGATATCTTCAAGAATTTCTTGACCTATGTACTCAATTCTCTCCGCCTCTATCTTGAAGTACCCGAGATCCTTCAGTCTCACAAGTTCTCCCTTGAATTGCTGGTAGTCCTGCGTTGAGATTGTTATGAAGCCTTTCCCAACGGTGTATTCTCTCCTCCCTCTATCATCTGATCTAGCTGCCTGAGGAAACAGTGGGATGGATGCCCTGAGAATTCCATCAAATTCAAAATTCAGCGAAACAGGTCTATCAACAAAGAAATGCCTTGGAGAACTGTTGTCTATTATTTTTCTGTTGAACGAATAGAATATCTCCCACGAAAACGTAGTATCAACACTCCCTATCCCGGACTCCACATAGTACTTTCTTACGGCCAAAGGACTGAAGCCTCTCTTCTTCAGCGCAAGAAGAGTGCCGAGTTTTGGATCGTCCCATCCGGAAAATTCTCCGTTCTTGATTCCTTTCTTGATGAGTGAGGTCTTTAGGATGGTGCCTTCTATAGAGACATTTCCGTAGTGCAGGTAGTGGGGTTGCTTCCAGTTTCTGTACCCAAAGATGTACTTCTGTTTCTCCGTGTTTGCAATGTGATCCTTGCCTCTTATGACATGGGTAAGTCCGAGATAGTGATCGTCTACGGCAACGGAGAAGTTCATCATGGGATACGCTCTGTACCTGTCCCCTTCCAGAGGATGGGGAATGTCGATTATCCTGAATGCGATGAAGTCCCTTATTGCGGGATTCGGATGGTTCAGGTCTGTCTTTATGACCGCATAGACCTCTCCCTTCTCATACCCTCCGGAGACCATCCTCTCCCATCTCTCCAGGTTCTCTTCCGGGGTTTCGTCCCTCTCCCTTATTGGGAGACCTCTCTTTTTTTTGCTCTTGAATTCTTCAGTCGGCGTCGTAGCAACATACGCCTTTCCGATCTCTATCAACTTCTTCATCTCCTCGTAGTAGAGATCAAATCTCTTCGACTGGATAACGAGATCTGTGAAGTTTACCTCCAGCCACTTGAGATCGTCCTGTATCATCTGATACGCATAAGGTTCACAATTCGACGGGTTGGTGTCCTCGATCCTCAGGATCAGTTTTCCTCCATACCTTCGAAGGTACTCGTCGTTCAGGATCGCCATCCTGGCGTGACCTATGTGCAGTGGCCCCGAAGCGGAAGGGGCCATCCTCATCACCACCCCGCTCTTCTCAACGTTGGGGAGGTCAGGTAACTTCTTCTCCTCTTCCTTTGGTGTTGTTATCAGGAGTTCTGGAAAGTCTCTCTGTACGATGGACTTCATCTCGTCTTGCGACAGAGAATTCACTTCTTCTATAATCGTCTTGACCTGAGGAATGAGTGTTTTGAGGTTTTTCCTCTCCTCTGGAAACAGGGCTATCATCCTTGAGATTACAGAGTTCAGCTCTGCCTTCCCTTCGTGCTCAAGCGCGTTGAAAGACGCTATCGCCCTTACCTTGTCTTTCACGAATATTAGCCTCCATTGCTTTTTTCAATTCATCTATTCCCTCACCGGTCGTACAGGAAATCTTCAAGTTTCCGCTTTCCCTTCTCTCAAGGTCCATCTTGTTTTCCACAACAAGGACGTTCTTTCCCAGTTCCTTGAGGGAGTTGCACAGTTTCTCTTGGTCTTCCAGTCTGTACCCACACTCTTCAGAGGGGTCAAGCATGCACACCACGATATCGCCTATATTGTCTATGGCAGCAAGTGCCACTCTCTCTATCGCGTTGTGGTTCTTCCTGTTTAACAGTCCCGGAACGTCAAGAACTTCGCATATGCCCGTTCCCATCTTCATCATTCCAACATTGATCTTCTTCGTGGTAAACGGGTAGTCTGCGATTTCAGGGCTGAGGTTTGTCAGTTTTGATATCAGCGAGGACTTTCCGACATTTGGGAAACCTGCTATTATGACTATCCTCATCTCCCTGCTCACCTGTGGAACCTTCTTGAGTGCTTCCCTTGCCTGTCTCAGGAAAGAGAGGGACTCGTCGAGGTCTTCGACTACCGATGAGAACCTGCCATAGAATGATGATCTGAACTTGCCAATTGCCAGCATGCTAGGTGCTTTCTTTATTCCTCTAATGGAGTTGGTGGCCAATTCAACTATCTTACCGTTCGCCCACCTCAGATTGTTGAGAGAACTCTCATACTCCTTTCCATTGACCATTATGAACAGTACGTCCCTTTCAAACCGGTCGAGATCATCGAACTTTGGGAAGCCCTCATATACTCGGCCGATTGCTTTCTTTGCGGTTGCCTCCATCAGCTGTATCTTCTGGATCGAGACCGATTTCAGTTTCTTTATGAAATCTGGCATGTAAAAGTTCTGGACCTTCTTGATATCCTTGAAGCTCCTCTCGATGATTTCCTTTGAATCAGGAACGGTTGGAATTCTGTCGGGTATCAAGACACAACCTCTTGAATATCCATTTCTCCCATGACCACGGGCATCTTTATTCCGATGTTCTTAAGAAGCTTTGGATGAACCTCACCGAAATGGCCTATTTTCTTTCCTCTGACGGATATGCCAGCGACCCTTCCAGGCACATACATCCCCTGCTTATCTCTTGCTATCTCATATTTCTCGATACCTAAGTCCTCCAGAATGCTCACGAATATTCCCTTGATCTCTGAAAATGAGGCTTCCCTATCTGCGATCCCAATGCCCAACACGTCCCTTTCATTTCCATCAGCAAAAACGCTCCCGATCTCAAAAATTCTCTGGGGATATGGATTTCTGAAATTGTTCATGAATGTCTGCATCAACGACGGAGACATCCTTGTCCTGATTGAATCTTGCTCCTGGGTAACGGGATTGAGTACGTCCGTTCTTGCGTCCTCAAAGCCATAGACAGAGTTGTATCTGCTGTTGACCAGGACACTGCTGACGGTTTCATTCAGGTCGTATCCTACGAGAAGCTGCCTCAGTTTTGATTCCATCGCCCTCAGTGGGTCTGCTATTCCGTAGCTAACAAACCCTTCCTTTCTTCTTTCCACTCTGTCGTAGCCAATTCCTTTGAGTACATCTTCTATCACGTCTATATCGGCAATTATATCGGTTCTGTAGAGTGGTATTTCAGCCTTGCCATCGATATACTTGTACCCCATTCTTGTCAACGCAGCTGAAATCTCTTCCACTGATAAATTGTAACCAAGGATCTTTTTGATGGACTGTTGAGATACATTCCTCTGTTGATATCCGATGGTGGGAGTTATGGCACCATTCATTACTGTCGTACCGATATTTCCATTTGGATAGGACAGAGTTGTTAACAAGAGAATCATAGTTCTCTCCACAGCGTTCAGGTTGGTTCCTTCCACATCTATCATAAGGTCCACGGTATCATCCGTTACCGTAGTAACCGCAGAGTTTAGAATTGGAGGGACTGAGATTATTTGTCCTTCCGAGTCTATGATGCTCGGAACGGTCTCTCCCACCAGGTTCCCGTATTCGAGTGCTTTTGGGTGCTGTTTCATGAACTCTCTTATCTTGATCTCTTCGGTTGCACCGAGGGGAACGAACGTCTCATCCCTTGACACTTCCTTGTAGGTAATAGGGAATTTCACTTTCTTCAGATCGTGGAGACCAATCGATGAAAGTTTCCTGTTCCTTCCAACGGTACGATCGATCTTGTCCTGAT
>JACWAC010000116.1 GCA_014874235.1 Thermoplasmatales archaeon | reverse complement strand
ATATATATATTTACTAGTCTTCGAAATACGCGTCAATAGTACAAAATCACAGTAAATGCAACCAAATAAGCATATTATACTGGAATTCATATTACTAAATGAGTTGAAGTAATAGTGGAAGAAAAAAAGTACAGAATCATTAAGTCGGGGGGCAGGCAATACGTTCAGGAGGTAAAATATCGGTGGGATGCAGATAAAAAAATTGGCCGTACAAAAGTTATCAAACATATGGGTCCACTAAAACAGCTTACTCTGAATAATTATACAATCCCACAATTAAAAAGTATCAGAGGGGTCCTTTCCAGAAGGAAGAAAAAAAAGGGCAACAGGACCAGAAAAGAAATACCAATGAAGAAGTCAGTCGAAAGCAATGATCTATCTGCAGAACTTCCTCCTTTGACTCCACCGAGTGAAGTGGTCGACGGTGTAAAAAACATCATCAAGAATGCAGAACGACCCATGAGCCGATTAGAAGTCTACCACGAATATAAGAAACTATATCCAGGTGAAGTTTTAGACAGTATGAATTTGAAAACTCAAATAGGATTTGCTTTGACAATTTTGGATAGAAAGGGGAAAATAAGCAAAGCTGGGAAAGGAATAAGAGGAGATCCATTCCAGTACCGTTTTGTCAAATGATAAGGCAATTATATACAAGAATTCCAAAGTTATGTTGAAAATATAATAAATGGTTTTATTACTCAAAATTGAACCCTTATTTAGACCATTTTCCAAAGTCAATTTGTCACTCCCCAGATAATATAACAGTGCCTCATCTGCGCTTCCAGGAGAATCAACGCGATAGCGGTTCCAATATCTGATTACGGTCCTTGCTAAATCCTTACCATACCTCTTTTCGGAGATTGTAGTATGATTTGTCTTTCACGGATATGTCAGGGATGATAGTCGAATCCCTCCATAACTGAACTCAAAAACTTGAATCCCCGCCAGTCCATCAAAGGATGTGCAAGGTTTCCTAGTTCTGTACTTATGATTTCCAGTAACAAAAACAAGTTAGGAACACTTAAATAAGCAAATCGCTTAAATCCTTAGTAGGAATAAATAAAAAATGATTTCCGGAGAGCAAGCAGAGGTATACAAGGTTGCCCAAGAATTCTCGCTTGGGGATGATTTCATCTACGGTATCAACGTCACCCTCAAGGGGAAGTCCGGCATGGATCACAAATTTAATCTCGTCCTGACGTCCAAGGAAGATGAACGCAACAAGATAGCTGTACTTCAAGACATTTCAGAAGACCTCATCAGTGATCTGATGGAGTTTAACGCAATCGCCCGAGATTGCGGGATACAGTTAAAGGCAGTTTCGGTTGAAAGGGACCTGACCAAGCCAGAGTTAAATCTCGCCCGTGTCTGCAACATTGCTATTATCCGAAAGGACTTCGGAAAGGAAGTACACGATATCTTTGGAATAAAGAGGTTGGACGAGAACATAGGTGGCTTGATAAAAAAGGGGTGCATCTATATGCTGTCAGGCCCTCCTGGAGCTGGAAAGACCGCACTCTGCACCCAATTTCTCGTAGAGGGCGCAAAGAAAGGGGAAAAGGGTATGATAATTCTGACGGACATGCAGGGCAGAGATTTCATTTCTCACGTGGAATCTTTTTCATATGGTTTCAAGGATTACTACAAGAGGGGAGGTATAGAGGTGCTGGAGATTTCGAACAGAATACTGAAGCTGAAAGCGGGTGTTTCTGGTGACTACTCTTCCGTCAAGAATTACATAGGAACCCTGACGAGTCAGCTCAAAACACTTGTCGCTGAGTATAACGTGACTAGACTGGTCATCGATCCAATAACCCCCTTGATTGTGCAAGATAATGATTTTCTCAATCAGTTCTTCAAGGCGCTGTCTGTTCCTCAGACCTACACGCTCGTTACGAGCGGCATCGGAAAGAGTGATGAAAGCGCGTACGGAATGGAACAGTTTTTCGTTTCCGGTCTAATCAAACTCGGATCTGACGAACCGAATTCCGATATAAGAAAGGCTTCGGTCGTCAAAATGAGTGGTGGTGGATACAACGAGAAGCCGTTCTTTTACAAGATAACGAACAGGGGTATCGTATGGTACGAAGAAGATGACTACGGGAAGGCAGGTTCGCTTTTCAACCAGGTAGTGCTTTAGATTTTAATCTACTCGGCGGTGTTATCGGGACTGGACAATCAGCAGTTAGCTTTCTATCAAACTGTGCTGAATCAGAGGAGAGTCGTTTGACCAGTCCTTTTTGTCCAGTCAATAGGTTCGAGTCCTGACATTCTTCTGAACAGGTTTACCGTAGCTGGCCCAAATCCTTGGAAGTGGTTGTTGCTCAGAACGTATGCGTGCTTTATCATTTCTTCTTTTTCCTTTAATTCTTTTGACCAAAACCCAATTTCTTTGGACCGCTCCCTCTGCACCTTCCCAAATTCCTCTTCATTTATGTATCTGTCCCCCACTAGCCTCAGATACACAGAGTCAGAGGTCAGTACTGGTGGAACTTTGGCGTAAGGAATCTCTGACCATGTGAGGCTCGCGTTGTTGTCCCTGATGATAAAGATCTCATCAACAAACCAAGAGTCGTGCCTCATTTCGACAGCGTAACTGAAATTCGAGGGCAATCCCTCAAGGAGCAATTTCAGGCTTTTGTATCCCTCCTTGAACTTGAGGGACGGGGGAAGCTGGATCAGTACCATTGACAGTTTATTCCCTAGAGTTCCCATAACATTCAAAAACCTTATGGCCTCTTCAACCGCATTTCTTAGTCTCAGATCGTGCGTCACAGTCTGGGGCATCTTGGCGGTAAAGGTAAAACTCTCAGGAACCGAACTCTTCCATTTCTCAACCGTTCGGATGTCAGGTATTGAATAGAAACTGGAATCGATCTCCACCAGATCGAATATCTTTGAATAGACCTTCAGATAATCTGAAGGTTGAGTTCCAGATGGATAAAAAGGTCCGACCCACTGTTTGTAACTCCAACCTGAGCAGCCAGTTCTGATTTCCAATGCAGGATTCATGACTAGGATTGGTTAAAAGGTTATTCTCTTCCGCTGATCGTATGAGGTTGATCCATAATTGCTCAGGCAGGCGCTCTGGTAGCTATCTATCCCTCGCTCTTCGCCCTATGGGTCTTCAACTTTATGTTTGTCAATCCCACCGCAAGCAACATTGCTGCACCACCGATTATTGTGAATACCGTCACAGACTCTCCAAGCAACAATGCACCGCCGGCTATTCCAACAACGGGAATCAAGTAGAGCTGAACCGAAACTTTTGCAACTCCCCCGTGCTCAAGCATAGTGTAAAAGAGCATGTATCCAAAGACTGTGCTAAGGAGTGAAAGGTAGAGTATTGCTATCCATCCCGATATAGGAAGGGTGGCGACCTGGGAAACAAAACTTCTTGAGAGCAATGGCAGGAGCATCGCGGTGCCTATCAGCCCGACCCAGATGGTGAAAGCTCTTGCACCAAACTTCTGAACCAGTGGTTTGGCAAACACCGCAAAAGTGGCATACGAGAGAGCTGTGCCAATACCTTCCAGTATCCCCGGAACCGTGCCTGTGCCACTTGATTTGAAGGTCCCATAGAAAAGGATCAACGCACCAGCTAGTGCGAAAAGCACGGCGATATAGATAGTCCTACCATGTTTTTCCCTGAGGAATATCGATGAAAGTATGACGATGAAAATCGGCCCAAGTGCCACAAGCAATGTTTCCAGGCCCGCTCCAATAGAACTCTCCGAGTAATTGATGGT